>JACMJX010000046.1 GCA_014380425.1 Chitinophagaceae bacterium
TAGTCAAAGAACGTCCCGTTTTCATGCTTTGCAAACTCGTATCCGTGGTTATGGTAGCAGAATACAAGTCCATATTTCTCTTTTAGAAGTTCTCCGGCTTTATTAAAGTCGGCAACTGTTTTGATGGCATCTTCCAAGGTAAATCCTTTATCACCGTGAGGTATCCAGGCTACCCGCACATAAGTGGCACCAAGAGTTCGGGCATTCTCTCCTACTTCCGCAGTTTTATTCACCAGGTCAGGATAGCTGACGCCGAAAGAAGTACACACTATTCCTCTTTCGTCGAGTAACTGCCGCAACTCCTTTGCTGATTTGCCAAACAGGTTGGAGAATTCAATATTGGTTATTCCATAACCTTTGATAGTGTCCAGAGTACCCCGCAAATCTTTCTGAAACTCATTCCGAAAGGTGTAAGAAACTACACCCGGATTGTTGCCTTTACTATATTGGACCTGTGCCGAAGTGTCGAAAGAAATACTTATAATAACTGCCGTCATAAAAACTCCTGCTAAAAACGATTCTTTCATTTTAACTTATTTTAAAGAGCGAATCTTTATATTTCGGAATCGTATTCCAGATCCATGATCCTGCAGTAAAATATAACCTTCTGCATTCTCCGCAAATCCTGGAATTGTTTTGTATTTGCTAACAGCTACCAATTCCTTGAAAGCCTCGGATCCCTTTACGTATTCCACCACCTTTATGCCGTTAAGATAGTGCTGTACACGGTTATCAGGATACACAATCAACCTGACACGATTCCAGTTCCCCGGAGGGTTTTCGACAGCGCCTTTCTTTGTAGCGGTTATGAGGTCGTAGAGAGACAGAGAGGTATGATTGCCATCCCTGCCGGCCTTACCGTCTGGGTGCAATGAATCGTCCAGCAATTGAAGTTCGAGCCCTGTAGACGATCCCTTTTCGTTCTTCACGAAGTATTTCAGACCGCTATTACCTCCTGAAGAAATATTGTATTCAAAAAGAAGATCGAAGAACGCAAATTTCTCGGTCGTCACGATATCTCCTCCGGAACCATGGTGTTTGCCAGGATCCATTGGTGGCAATACACACAGCTCGCCATTACTGAATTCCCATCCTTGCTTCGGAAAAGAACTGCCCGTAGCGCTTCTCCACCCGGCTGATGTATGGCCGTCGTAGAGCAAACGGTACCCATCTTTCTTCTCTTTTTTTGAAAGTGTATTGAGTGCACTGGTATCGGCTTTCTGGCTAAATAACACCTGCGATATCAATAAAAGAAATATGACCAGCTTGCATGCTTTTGCTTCCATGAATAACTTAATTATTTATCGTCGATCGGGTTATTACACTCTACTAGGATTCGCATTTACCGAATAGGACGTCCGATGAAAGTCAAATATAATTAATATGAATAACACTCAAAGCATTTTATGAATCCTGGCATGATACCATCTTACATCTGCTTAGTAAGATTCATAAGCACCACAATCCACTGCGCCCCCTTTTGGTCGCGTAACGCCTAGTATATCTTTGGCGGAAAAAATGGCCTGGGTGCCGGCATTGGCCGCAGGGCTTGCGCTGCTACTCAGTGCAAAGTTGGCGACAGCTCCGTCTATGGAAGGATTCACGAATCCGGGATTGGCAATCTTGTCATGTGGACCCTGAACCGCAACCGTCCCATTAAAATATATATTATAATCGTAAACAACATTCGTTCCCGAGGCAGGTGCGGAATTACATCTTCCTCCGGCTTTGGAATACATGATATTGTTGAGAATTTTTACATCCGTAGCGGAGCCAGCGAAAATATCGGCGTAATTCATTATCACTCCGTTTCCGTATGCAGTATTGTTTATAATGTCCACATGATCTGCTTTATAAGCATGAATTCCCGATCCTCCGTTGTTGAAACTCACATTGTTTTCCACCAGCGTTCTACCCTTATACGCATTGGCAGTTTGTGTAGGCTGATCATAGGGATATTGATTAACATCTACAATGATCCCATTACCGTCTGAAAGCCGGGGTGGTGTAATACCAATCCAAGGCACTTGTGTTTTATTACCATAAACAATATTATTCCTGATGATATTTTTGTATTTGGCGATATCGCCTGCATCAGTGTTCACTGGGTTAAGTATGCTGATTCCACTGCCACCATACATCATATACCATGCGTTGTTATAAACGATGTTATTCTCGAATATTGTATAGTCGCTCTGGATAGCATTCAATCCTCCTCCTGGAAAGTCGTGAATCTTGCAGTTTCTAATAGTTATATGATGGGGAAGCCTGGATTCTGTTCTCGGTCCACCGATCGTGATGGCATTCGTATTGTACATCCCCTGGTTGGGATTGGCGATTCCATTGAGCGCATTGTTATAGGAAGTGGTTGCAGCCGCTAAGGTAATATTAGCATTATCGCCTTGCATGTCAAGGCCGTCGATAATAATATAATTGCCATTAATTGTAATACCATTATATACGTTGCCAGAGATGAAAATCTTTGGGGTATGTGTCGGGTAAGCCTTGAACGTTATATACTTGTCTGCCGTACCCGATTTTGTAATAGTAAGCAATACATTTCCTCCATTGCTATAATTGCCGTTCATGATAAAAACGGTATCTCCTGCCACCACTTTATTGTATGCTGCAGCGATTGTTTTAAGAGCATTTACAGGGGACAACCCGGAATTTGCATCGGATCCCGTAGTTTCGGAAACGTAATAACCTGGGCTGAAATTACCCCCACCTGAAGCACCCGGAACGGGGGCAATGGAAATATCGTCGACGTATTTCTGGTCGCACCCTGCCATGATAAAAACGGTAATTAATAGAGTAAATAACACGGAATGGCTCTTATTCATGATTAGTTGTATAAAGTTGAAAAATGTAAAGTGGATAATGCATTATGGTATAACTATGTTTACTGTCTTTAAAGATGCATCGGCGGCACCTGTTATACCTGTTGCCGTCAACTTTACAGCGTAGGTTCCCGCGGTTGCATAAATATGGCCGGGAGATATTTCACTGCTTACAACAGGAGATCCATCGCCGAAATCCCATGAGTAGCTACGTGCGTTTGCTGACAAATTAACAAAATTGGCGGTCTTGTTATATCCATATACATAGGTTGTAAAATTGGCTATAGGTAAAAGTAATTGTAATGGTTCCATAAACAGAACGACTGTTGCTAATTTACTATTAATAGTTTTTCCTGTATTATCTACTATGCTTACACCGATAGCCAGTTTTTTTGTCAGGTTACTTCTAAGAAAATTCATATCGATGGACAACATTATTTCAGCGCTTGCTTTTCCACTCGTTATCGTAACAGTAGAGGGCAAAGCATAAGCAGCCGGAGGGGTGAGTTCAGTACCGG
This sequence comes from Chitinophagaceae bacterium, assembly GCA_014380425.1. GTDB lineage: Bacteria > Bacteroidota > Bacteroidia > Chitinophagales > Chitinophagaceae > JADCRZ01. The sequence goes on from JACMJX010000046.1 coordinate 3,359, forward strand.
TAGGCAAAATGCCTGAAGATATTGCCCTGGATGCGGTATCAGAATCTACCGTAAAGCCTATTGCTATATCGCCGTTTAAGTCTATCCCTGAGCGGATGGCTCCGAGCGGTATATTTAATTTGCCAGCTGCTTCATCTATCGTATACCTTGTGGCCTGTCCTTGTACGCTGGGCGTAATGGTATACACACCATTTTTATTAGCTCCCTTTGCTTCGGCAGCCTGAGCAAGATAAATGGCTTGATCCGGGTAAGAGCTATCGACAATTTCCTTATAGCTACAGGAGCAACAACAAGAGGCGGAAATAGCCAGGATTACAAGCATTAGCCGACCCTTAAAATGAAATGTGTGCATGATTCGATTATTAGATGATGTCTTCATTTGAATAAGTTTTCCTTTACCATAATGGATTTTGACCGAGAGAGCTTGATAGATTGATATCGGTTTGTGGTATCGGGTACAAATACATTCTTGGTTCAAACACTCTTAATTCCACGGTGATCGGAGTATATGTGAAAGTAGTGGGTGATGTTCTGTTAATGTCAACTCCGCGTAACGGAGCATTGAAGTAGGTAACGCCTTGCATCCAACGGCGGACATCCCAGAAGCGATGATCTTCAAATGCGAATTCCACGCGTCTTTCATTACGTATTTTTTCACGAACTTCCGCCTGGTTTAAACCTGCTGGTAAAGCCGGTACAGCCACTCCCGTTCTGGATCGTACCCGATCGTAAAAAGCCTTGATATCAGTATTGCCTGGACTCCATTCGTTCAATGCCTCTGCATAATTAAGATACAGCTCGGGAAACCTAAAAATGATCCAACTGTGAGATGCAGTGTTAGCTGTAGCGAGATTAATACCTTCCTGCTGGTATTTTCTAAGATAATAACCGGTTTTGGAAGCGTTAATTATGGGCTTGCCATCGAGACCTCCATTAAAAAGCTGAACGATATTATTTGTCCTGTTAGGCGGTGTCACCCCAAACGCTGAATTATTAACTACCACCGTTAGGGCAAGCCGGGGATCGCGGTTGGCGTAGGGAGCGGCAGCCATTACCGAATCATTCCAGTTGAATTTAACAGCATTACTACCCTGTATTACGTCATAAGCATCTACCAGGTCTTGAGAAGGGGTATTACCGCTTTGCGCTGCATTACTGTAACCAATAGGGGCATTGTTTCTTTCAAAACTGTTATTATTCCCGCCATTGCTGTTCCCACGTGCAAAAATGATTTCGGTATTGTTGAAGGTATTAAAAAGAGCCTTGTACGCGCCTAATGCAGGTAAAGCACCTGCGTCTATAGCTGCTTTGGCAGCATCGGAAGCTGCTTTCCAACGGTCAGCACGATTTCCTGCAGGAAGTGCGATCAGTTCTTGCTGCGCATATCCACCCGCCCAGGACGGAGTATTGAACAGATCACTTGCTGCATATAAAAGCACGCGGCTCTTGAGGGCGAGGGCCGACATCTTTGTGGCCCTGCCTAAGTCGGATGCTGCGATATAAGGAGCGGTCGATGTATTCAGTGGAAGCTGTGCGGCCGCAGAATCACACTCGCTCACAATGTATTTAATGCAACTATCGAGTGTGTTGCGCTGGATCTTCGAAAAGTCCTCATCTAAAGACAAAGAGTTGTTTAACAAAGGAACGCCGCCATAACGTTTCACCAGTTCAAAGTAAAAATAGGCACGGAGAAATCTTGCTTCATAAGACCATCGCCTGATAGTTGCCAGGTTGGTGGTGTACACCAGTTGGCCGGATGCGGAGGGATCCAATTTCCACTGATCAAGGTCAATCTTGGAAGTAGATAATAGAAATTGATTGGCTTGCCGGATACCCCGGTAATAGCTACCCCAAACCTGGTCAGGATTATTGATGGCATTCCAACTGCCTGTATTGAAATTCTGCACACCATTTGTTTCTAAAGTATGTTCCGCTTCGTCTGTAGCGGAAGCCATCATAGCACTACCACCAATATAGTTGGTTCCATCGGGTACATTAGAATACACACCTGCTAATAATGACTGCACATTACCGAACGATTTTTCAATCTGTTCTCTATCGAGACTGGTGACAAAATCGCGGTCAAGTTTTTCACAACCGCTTACGACCAGCAGCAGGCAAAACCCAGCAACGTATCTAATAGTTCTCATTGTCAGATTTTTTAATGAATTATAGTTGAATTTTAGCCCCTAACGTTATCGTTCTCGTTACTGGGTAACCCGTTAATGATTCCGGATCTCCGTACTTCACATAGTCGAGGGAAAAGAGATTTGTTCCCGTAGCAAAAAAACGGAGCACCCCTACCTTTACTTTACTGGAGATCCGGGATGGTAAAGTGTACCCGATTTCCGCACTACGCATCTTGATAAATGCTCCATTACGCTGCCAGAAAGAAGACCCGAGGAAATTATTCTGATTATTAGCCGAAGATGACAACCTTGGGTAAGTAGCAGATGCTGCAGTCTCTGGCGTCCATCGGCCCACAGCAATGGGAGATATTTGTCCGTTATTCTGAAAAGCATGAAAATAACTCCCCCCGAGATAAACGGTATTTCCCGATACTCCCTGGAAAACCATATCCACATCGAATCCTTTATACCGAAATCCCCCATGCAACCCTATTACTAGCCTTGGAATATTAGTGTTACCGATAGCTGATTGGTCATTGCCATCGATGATTCCATCAGGTTTACCAGCAGGGCCGCCTATATCCTCATATTTTAAATCGCCTGCCCTGATGATTTCGGTAGTAGGTGCCGCAATGCTCCTGGGGTCAACTGCTCTTTGGTCAATTTCTTCCTGAGTAAAAAAACCGATAGCTTTAAGAAGAAAAGGCTGCCCTATGCGTGCACCAGAGCGGTATAACTGGCTGTTAAGCTGCAGTGCTTCAGCGTTGAATACAATATTGTTTCTTGAGTACGTAATATTTGTTCCAATAGAAAACTGCAGACCATTTCTGTTTTTCTTATTATACGTCAGCGAAAATTCAAACCCCTTGCTATTAGCCTTGCCTTGGTTTAATCCAGGTGATGCAACACCCAGGTATTGCGGCAATGTATTGGTTGCTGACACCAGAATATCGTATCTGTCCCGGTTGAAATAATCAAATGAAACATTGAAATTCCTGAATACGGACGCGTCGATGCCGATATTAGTGATCTTTTCCTTTTCCCAGGTAAGATCAGGGTTGGCAAGTATATTTTCTGATAAACCTCCCACAGAACCATTACTGGTTCCAAGGAAATAACCTGCTCCTCCAAATGTTTGTGTGTATAAGGAATACCTGGACGACAATCCCAGAGGCACTATTATATCATTACCCACTATTCCGTAAGATCCGCGGAATTTCAGGAAATTAACTATATCGCTGTTTTTTAAAAACCGCTCTTCTGATGCGATCCATCCTACAGAAGCAGCAGGGAAAAACCCGTACTTTTTCCCTTCCGGAAAAGGATCACTCCCCATATAAGATCCGGAAACTTCAGCAATATATCTATCATTGTAAACATAAGTAATCCTGCCAGAAGCCTGATTATGGCGGTAAGGATCTGTTGAGTTAGCTGTCGGATTTAGATTGTCCCCACTAGGTCCGAATAGTGTTATATTATCCCTGTTTGCCATTACCAGAGCTGAAATATTGCTCCTTCCAAAAGACCTGTTGTAATTCAGAAATGCCTGTATTATAAAATTTCTGTATTGATCCAGTGTTTGCTCGATATCGGTTAGGGGAGTTAGCGACCCGGATAGGTAGACGGCCGAATCATTACCTGTAGGTGCTTTTAATGGAGCATATACCGGGTAGTTCTTTACCTTTCGGGAACCGGCCTTGAAATAATTGTTGATAGA
>JACMJX010000047.1 GCA_014380425.1 Chitinophagaceae bacterium
GGTTGCAAGCTGGAAGGTATCCTCTGCTACTAAGTCAGGTGCTGTTTTTTCAGACTGTAACGAAAGAGCAATTTTCGCAAAATAATCACCCTCACACGCAGTGATCGGTGCAATATTTAATACGCAGCTATCTTTTTTGTCGAAACTGTCATAAGCAGTTTGCAGCCATTTCCATAATGTACTGTTTTCACCCCGGCCGTCATCCCTGAAGGTCACGGTAATAACGCTTTTTTTTGCTGCAGCTGCACCTCCATTATTGTCTCCAGATGCAGAAGTGCTTTCTTTTGTCTGTATGTCATTCGTTTCTGTATCTGAGTTAGCCGCATGTTTGGATCCTGCGCATGCGGTTAATGATAAAATCATTACAGCTGCCAGCAACAAACACAATGATTTTTTCATAGAAACACCTCTCATCTTTCTGGATTATTTATCTGCTTTCCAATTTAACGGATGGAAGCACAACACTTTCCGCCCGCCTATTGAAGATTTCATTTCCGGTCTTGATTTCCTGCATTCATCTGTAGCATAAGAACAACGGGGAGCAAATTTGCAAAATGTAATAGCATACTCTTTGTCCTCTGTATCCGGCATGACTAATTCCTGATTCCATTTTTCTCCTACCCTTGGAACTGCATTCATCAAGAGCTCTGTATAGGGATGTGCCGGATTGTCCATAATCTCCTTGGCCTGTCCATACTCTATGAGACAACCTCTATATAAGGTTGCAATATAATCCGATACATAGTAAGCCGTAGAAAGATCATGTGTAACATATATAAAAGATACATTGTACTTATCCTTCAACTCTTTAAACAAATTTATAATATTCATTTTCATCGACGCATCAATAGCAGCAACCGGTTCATCAGCTATGATAAGCTTTGGTCTGGTAATTAGTGCTCTTGCAATGGACACTCGCTGCAGCTCACCACCTGAAAACTGGGTTGGGTATTTGCCCTTTACTACTTCAAGTGACATACCTACGCTTTTTAGTGTATCATCGATTAACTTTTCAGCTTCTTTATGGTTTTTAGCAATTTTTAACCGGAGTGCGGTGTTAAACAGGTAAGTGTCTACTGTTTTACGCATCGAAAAAGATTCATAAGGATTCTGAAATATAGGCTGCACGTCCAGCCTGAATTGAAACGGATTGTACCCTTTACGATCTTTATAGGATCTGCCGGAAAGCAATATATCTCCCTGATCGGCGTCATGCAGACGCAGTATCATCTTACATAATGTAGACTTGCCACAGCCGGACTCACCTACAACTGAAAGTATAATAGGCTTGCCGGCATCGATATCAATATTGATATCATCCACGGCAACAAGCCTCTTTTTGCTGAGCATTCCACCAATGTGGAAGGTTTTACTGACATTTTTTATTTGAAGCAATTTTTCAGACATCCTACACTCCCCCCCTATTCAGCAAGTGACAGGCTGCGAAACGCCCCTGCTCCACTTCGCTAAACTTTGGTACCGTTTTTCTGCATTCATCTGTCGCTTTGGGACAGCGCGGCGCAAACCTGCAGCCTGGTGGCGGGTTTGTAAGTGCTGGAGGTCTTCCCGGTATACCTGTTTTTTGACTCTTGTCTCCTACCCGCGGGAGAGCACCAACAAGCATTTGTGTATACGGATGTATCGGTTTTTCAAAGATATCTTCTGTTTTACCAAGCTCAACCATACTTCCGGAGTACATAATACCCATACGGTCTGTTATCTGATAATGTACGCCCATATCGTGGCTTACTATTACCATGGTGTTCTTTAACTGCTTTTGAAGACGCATGAGCATCATAAGTATTCCCCGCTGAACTACAACGTCAAGAGCAGTAGTCGGTTCATCTGCCAAGACTACATTAGGCGACATAAATGTAGCCAATGCTATAATAACACGCTGCCTCATTCCACCGGAAAGTTGAAATGGGTAAGCATTAAGTAAATCTGGGGAGAGACTGAGCTCTTCCAGATAGTCAGAAACCCTCTTTAATGTCTGTTCTGACCTTTCATTCTTTTTATCTGCTTTCGGAATAGAATCCAGAAACTGATTTTTAAGCGGAACGATAGAATTCAATACACTCTGTGCTGCCTGCGGCACATAGGAAATATTATTCCACCAGGTCTTCCTGATCTGCCCTGTTTCGTAGGAAAAAGCTTTCCCGTTTTTCTCACCGGAAAGTATCAGTTTACCCGAGTCTACAACCATAGGAAACTCTATTATATCATACAGAGCTTTTAATAAAGTCGTCTTACCGCAGCCTGATTCGCCGGCTATTCCGAATATTTCATTATCAAATATTTCGAAATCCACATCGTTAATAACGTGAACAGGTCCGTTTATTGTTGAATATGAGGTGAATAAATGGTCAATTTTTATCATCTCTACCTTCCTCTCTTCATTGATAAGTAATCATTATATCCTGTTATAAGGAGAAACAGTCCGATAAACATTACAGCCGTAGTTATTATCGGAGAACCTATCCAGAACCACTGCTTAGTAAAGATGGCGTTACGGTCTCTAGCCCACTGGATCATATTCCCAAGAGAGATAAGATTACCAGGCGACAGACCCAGAACAGCCAGGCTCGATTCAGAAGCTATAGCAGCGAGAGTAGCATTCATGAAGTTAGACAGCGACCACGTAAAGGCATAAGGAAGTATCTCTGTTACGATAACCTGAACGGTACCTTCACCGGAAAACCATGCCGTATGAATAAAATCCCGCTCACGCATGGAAAGAGCCATCGAACGGATCTGACGACTCGGCCAGGCCCAGGCGAACATCGCAAGTACCAGTGCCATTACAAAAACAGTAGAAGTTCCCTTCATAAATGAGGTCATCAATATAAGTATTGGAAGTGAAGGTATTACAATAAAAGTATCTGTTACCACTGAAAGTACCCGATCAAGCCAACCGCCTGAAAAGCCTGCCAGAAGCCCAATAAATACACCTGCAACAGTGCCTATGGTAGCTACTATAAGACCAATAAGGAGTGAATTATGTATAGCCTCAATTAACAGCCACAGCACATCCTGCCCAATACTTGTAGTCCCCAGCCAATGCTCTGAGGTCGGGTTTAGCTTTGCCTGATAAGAATTAAATGTAAATGGATTTTTATGGGGAAGAAAATATATGACAAAACCAATAATAACAAATACCGTAGTCATTATTAATCCTGCTTTCAGACTTAAATTCGCATTTTTCCAAAATTTCTTCACAATTTCCACCTCCTGCTCTTAATTGTATCGAATACGTGGGTCGATAAACGGGTATATAAGATCCACGATAAATGTTGCAGTGGATATTGCCACAATAGAAATCGTGATACATCCGAGTATCATGTTATAGTCTGACATCAATATAGCCTTTTGTACCAGAGTACCGACACCCGGATAGCCAAATACAATTTCTGTCATTATAGAACCACTGAATACGCCGCCAAGGCTCATTGCCAAAGCTGTAACCTGAGTCAAAATCGAATTCCTAAATACGTAACTTCTTCCAATTTTCCCTTCTGAGATCCCTCTATAACGGGCGAAGAGTACAAAATCCTCCTCTGAGGTTGTACCTGAAAGGGATTTCATAGATATTATCCACCAACCTGTTCCTATCATCAGCATAGACAGAGCCGGAAGAATCGATGCCTTAAGGAGAGAGGCAAACAGTACTGGGAAACTTCCTTGCGTGTTTATAGTAGCCTGAATAGGAAACCATTTCAAAGTAAATGCAAACACAATCTGTAACGTCAGGGCAACAATAAAATAAGGAATAGGATATATGCATATAGCTATTCCCTCTAAAATTCTTGAGGAAAGCTTATTTTTTCTAAAACCGGCAAGAAGTCCAATTATATTGCCTATAATCCAGGCAATGATTGTAGTTGTCAAGGAA
>JACMJX010000048.1 GCA_014380425.1 Chitinophagaceae bacterium
AAAAGAAGTTGATTGACATTGGATTTAGCGCATTTCATAGAATATTGAAAAACTTTTGGACTTCGATGGACATTGGATGGTCTGAGTTGCTAAGTGTCAGTCAATCAACTTGAAACAAAGATAAGTGTGGATAAACATGTGGACAAGCGCAAATCTTCCCTATTTTATTTGTTCGGCTTTTACCGGATATTTCGTATATTTCCTAAGTGCATCAATGTAAAAGTGCGAGTTACTAGGGGATCGGTACTAAAACTTTAGCGTAGTTAGATACATAAATGCGATATTTTCGTACTTGTACTATCGTAAGTGTTCCCTTTTTTTTAGGACTTTGCACGATAATGAATGATTTTCCGTTATATACATCGTAGTTAATTAACAACCCATGAATAAGCCAGACTTGCATACGCCTATCAAGGTAGCCATTGCCGACGACCACGCGCTTTTCCGCGCGGGTGTTAAAACAGCACTTTCAGTAAAAAAAGATGTAGAATTAATAGCTGAAGCCGATAATGGCATGCAGTTGCTGAATCTTCTCCGCCATATAGAGCCTGATGTAGTACTGCTGGATATACAGATGCCGATAATGGATGGTATCACTACATTGCCGGAGATCAGGAAGATTTATCCACATATCAAGGTAATTATCCTTTCCATGCATAATGACCACTCCATGATCTCGAAACTTATGGAGATAGGAGCCAATTCATATCTCACGAAGAATTCAGATTCGGAAACCATCTATCAAGCCATTAAAACATGCCATGAGCAGGAATTCTTTTTCAACGAGCTTACTAATAAAGCCCTTTTAACTGGTTTAAGAACCAAACGGGTAGAAGTGTCCGCACCTGAAGATGCTCACCTTACAGATAAGGAACTGAAGATTCTGAAATTAATGTGCGAGGAAAAAACAACGAAAGAAATCGCAGATATAGTAGATATCAGTCCACGCACCGTCGAAGCCATTCGCGATAAGCTGAAATTCAAGACAGGTGCCAAGAGCATGGCCGGGCTGGTAATGTACGCCGTAAAGCACGGCATAATGGAAGAGCAGTAGATCAACATGAGCTTTTATTTAAATTATGATGGCAAAATAGTAAGAGCAGATGAGCCGGTAGTACAGGCAACCAACAGGGGTTTTAGATACGGGGACGGTTTATTCGAGACGATGCGAATGACTAACAGCGTTATCCCTCTTCTTACTTTACATTTTGAACGTTTATTCCAGGGTATTGCATTGCTCGGCTTCGAGCTTCCGGGCTACCTGACGCCCTTATACCTGGAAAACAAAATACAGGAGCTTTGCCAGATAAACAGCAACTCCGATTCAGCCAGGGTGAGGCTGATGGTTTTCAGGGGTAATGGAACCCTGTATGATCCTGAAGACAATACGCCACATTATATTATTGAAACAGCTTCTTTGCCTACCGTTGGTGACGGCGGTAATACCGATTGCATAATGGGTATCTACAGGTCGGCAAGAAAGGCAGCCGACCATTTCTCGGCTATTAAAAGCAATAATTACCTACCCTACCTGATGGGCGCACTTCACGCCCGTACAATGGGATGGACTGATAGTATTATTTTAAACACCACGGGAAATGTATGTGAAAGCTGCATTTCAAATATCTTTATCATAAAAGATGGCATCATTATTACACCTTCACTTTCCGAAGGGTGCGTTGCCGGAGTAATGCGAAGGCACCTGCTTGAAGTGTTACCGGGATGGCACTTTCAGGTGCATGAAGCTGCTGTAACAACGGAAATGCTGAAAGAGGCAGATGAGGTTTTTTTAAGCAATGCAGTCAACGGCATCCGGTATGTATTGCAAGTGGAGGACATCTATTATGATAAAACGATAACAAGCCGTATTTATAATGCCATTACCAACAGTTAACGTATTCTGGTTTAGAAGAGATTTGCGCCTACACGATAATGCCGGCCTCTATCATGCCCTCAGGAGCGGCCTGCCGGTAGTTCCCGTTTTTATATTCGACACCTATATACTGGATGATCTTGAAAACCGCGCCGATAGGCGGGTTGAGTTCATCCACCATGCAATTAGTGCGCTCAACGTCCTGCTAAAAACGTATGGCAGCACGATCGATGTAACTTACGGCACCCCTGAAGATACTTTTAAACGGCTGCTGGAAAGATACCACGTGAATACTGTTTATACCAATGAAGATTATGAGCAATATGCCATAGACCGGGATGCGGCTATTTCTCAACTGCTTCAGGCAAAGAATAGCTCCCTCAAAGCGTATAAAGATCACGTGATCTTTTCAAAAAGTGAAGTAGTGAAAGATGATGGCAAGCCCTACACAGTGTTTACCCCCTATAGCCGGAAATGGAAAGCTTTGCTGAACGATTTCTTCCTAAAGAGTTACCCTGTTGAAAAGTATTTGAAGAACCTGTATAAGCAGGCACCCCGCGAAGTACCTTCGTTATCCTCTATGGGTTTTAAAGAGGTAAATGAACCCTTCCCATCTGCCGAAGTGGAAATAGCATTGATGAAGAGCTATAAGGTTAATCGGGATTTTCCGGGCATCGCGGGAACGAGCAGGATAGGGGTACATCTGAGATTCGGCACCATCAGCATCCGACAGTTAGCCTCAACGGCACTCAAGAATGGGGAAACTTATCTGAACGAACTGATATGGCGCGACTTCTACCAGATGGTTCTTTGGCAGTTTCCGCAAGTGCGGGTAGGAAAAGCATTCAAACCAGAATACGACCGCATACAATGGCGTAATAATGAAAAGGAATTCGATGCCTGGTGCACGGGAAAAACCGGCTACCCAATAGTGGATGCAGGTATGCGCGAACTTCATGGCACCGGGTATATGCATAACAGGGTACGCATGGTGGTAGCGTCTTTTCTTACCAAACACCTGCTGATCGACTGGCGTTGGGGTGAAGCCTATTTCGCTAAAAAACTGCTTGACTTCGACTATGCTTCCAACAATGGAGGCTGGCAGTGGGCCGCAGGAAGCGGCTGTGACGCTGCGCCCTATTTCAGGATATTCAACCCTGCACTACAGACGCAGAAATTTGATAAAGACCTGAAGTATATCAGGAAATGGGTATCCGAACTCGATTCTTTTAGCTATCCCCTGCCTATCGTAATGCATGAAGTGGCGAGAGAGCGTTGCCTGAAGGTTTATAAGGCAGCATTGAGTAAAGAAGAATGAGCCCTGCCGGAGTCTGAGAAAATCTGTGTCGGTTCATAACTACCACTGTATTCCAGATCGGCATGCAGTTTATGGTATTGCCCCAGTAGCAGCAGTACTGCTTTCTTTCCGTCTTCTTTAAGGTCCATCGAATAATGATTCACATAGAGATCGATGTGCTTTCTCATTACATCTTCACTCATTTCCTGTGCATGAGATGTAACGTAATCCGACAACTCGGCATAGTTGTTCCTGAAGGCATAATCGACGCTGTCTTTTATAAGTCCGTCCACTTTCGCTATAATTTGATTTCCCAAAGATCTTCTGGCTACAATGCCACCAAGCGGTATTGGTACGCTGGCGGTACGTTCCCAGAAATCACCAAGGTCTAACAGCTTATGAAGGCCTTTCTGGTGATACGTAAACCTGTTCTCGTGAATAATAACTCCTGCATCCACTTGATCATTGAGAACGGCATCTTCAATGTCGCTGAAAACCTTGAATACTTTTCTCTTTGCCCCAGGGAAGGCAAGTGAAAAAAGCATATGTGCCGTTGTATGTTCTCCGGGAACAGCAATTGATTTGCTGCTTATCCTTGAAATATCGAAGGGGGTTTTGGCAATAAGCAGGGGCCCTACGCCGCGTCCGAGTGCCCCCCCGCTGTTTAACACGATATAATTCGGGAGTACGAGGGGGAGAACACCGTAGCTTATTTTGGAAATATCCAGTTCTGCATTCAAAGCGCTGCTGTTGAGGCTTTGCACATCTTGCAGTACTACTTCGAAATCCAGACCATGTAGGTCTATTTTCTTATTAACGAGTGCATCGAAAATAAAAGTATCGTTTGGACAGGGAGAGAACCCGAGTGTTAATTTCATATATTATAATTGCGGCAACAGCGTTATTAATTGTTCATTCAGTTCCCCGATGGCTTCCTTTATTTTCCAGTTCTTCTTGTTTCTGTCTCCTACAATATTGGAGATGGCTCTTAGCTGGAGAAACGGGATATTTGCCATCAAACCTGCATAATGAAATGCGGCGCCTTCCATAGATTCGGTTTCGGCCTGGTAGTATTGTTTCAGGAGCGCTATTTTCTCCGCGCGGGTAGTTATTTCATTAACCGTAACCCCCCTGGCAGTCGGTATGCCATAACAGGCTTTTTTATCCGCCACCAGTGGATTCGCCAATTCTTTATCAGAGAATGGAAAGGCGGAAGCCTTCGCCAGCCCCAGGTCAAAGATATCTAAGAATTCATCATTTTCCCATGCCCCGAGATCCCCCTGAATTTCAGTACTCACTATAACTACCTGCGATGTAAAAAGGTTCGCGTTTAAACTGCCTGCTATTCCCGCCTGTATCATAAAATCCGGAATCCTGCTGTTGATAGCCTGGGAAAGCGACCAACTTGCTGCGAGTGAACCTATACCTGTTACAAGTGTTACTACTTCATGCTTCCCCATTACGACACCCGATTGTTCCAGGCCGGCCATAAGTGGTGCTATTTCAAAGGGAGTGGCTGCGGCAACGAGTATATACATGCTGCAAATCTAAAAATATTACCTTTGCCAAAACTTAAAAAGTGAAATGGTTTATCTAACACGTGTAGAACATTTCAATGCAGCGCATAAATTATTTAATCCTTCCTGGAGCGTCGAGAAGAACGATGCTGTTTTCGGAAAATGTGCGAATGAGAACTGGCACGGGCATAACTATGAGCTTTTTGTTACTATCAAAGGCGATCCCCACCCGGACACTGGCTTTCTTTTCGATGCAAAAAAGCTCAGCGATATCATAAAACACAAGGTATTGGAGCTTTTGGATCACAAAAACCTTAACATCGATGTTGCTTTTATGCAGGGCAAAATGTGTTCTACAGAAAATCTCGCCATCGGCATCTGGAATCAGCTGGCCCCGCATTTGCCGGAGTATATCTCGCTGCATTGCATCAAATTATTTGAAACTCCTCGTATATATGTCGAGTATTACGGTAACTGAGCAAGCGAACCAATTAAAAACGATCAATGAATACTATGGGAATCAAGGTATCAGTTTTTAGAAAAGAGCATTTCAATGCCGCTCACCGGCTCAACAATCCTGCCTGGGATGCAGAAAAGAACGCTGCAGTATTCGGTAAATGCAATCATCCGAACTACCATGGCCATAATTACGAGCTGATCGTTAAAGTGATCGGGGAAACGGACCCTCATTCAGGATATGTAATAGATCTTAAATCGCTTTCAGATCTTATTAAAGAGCATGTGCTGGATCGCTTTGACCATAAAAACCTCAATCTCGATACGGAGGAATTCAGGGAGCTGAACCCGACTGCTGAAAACATTGTTTATGTTATTCATAACATACTGAGAAAAGTGATCGAGCCGAGGTTCGATCTTCAGATCAGGCTTTATGAAACAGAGCGGAATTTTGTAGAATACCCATCAAACATATAATAAGACTATGGCTTATAAGAAGAGCGAACAGTATGACGAAAATGTTACGGAAGGCCTTATCGAAAACTACCGGAATGCGATCGAGTTATTAGGCGAAGATCCGGAACGGGAAGGCCTGTTGAAGACACCGGAGCGGATTGCAAAAGCTATGCAGTTTATGACCCAGGGTTACCAGATGGACGCACGGGCCATTCTGGATTCAGCAAAATTTAACGAGGAAGTAAGTGAGATGGTCATCGTAAAGGATATCGAACTGTATAGTATGTGCGAGCACCATATGCTACCATTTTATGGCAAAGCCCATGTAGCGTATATTCCAAATGGCTGGATAACGGGGTTGAGCAAGCTTGCCCGGGTGGTAGATGTATATAGCAGGCGGCTGCAGGTGCAGGAAAGGCTTACTCACCAGATAATGCTGGCCATCAAGGAAACGCTCAACCCATTGGGAGTAGCAGTTGTAGTGGAGGCCTCCCATTTGTGCATGATGATGCGCGGGGTTCAGAAACAGAATTCCGTAACAACCACCTCCGCTTTCTGCGGAGAATTTGAAAAGAATGAGACCCGCAGCGAGTTTATAAGATTGATTGGTTCCCAGCTACATTAAACTAATTTCCTTTATTTTTGCCCGCTACAATTATAAAAGAGTATGAAGAATGCTTTCGTATTTCCCGGACAGGGGTCCCAGTTTCCGGGAATGGGCAAGAGTTATTACGATAACAGTGCATTTTCGAAAAAGCTGTTTGAACAGGCGAATGAGCAATTAGGTTTCCGGATTTCCGATATTATGTTCACAGGAAATGAAGAGGATCTTCGGCAGACAAATATATCTCAGCCTGCCGTGTTTCTTCATTCTATCATAGCCTATAAAAGTGTGGAAGGTATGCGGCCAGACATGGTGGCCGGTCATTCACTGGGCGAGTTTTCAGCGTTGGTGGCGAACGGCACGCTGAGCTTCGAAGATGCCCTGCAACTGGTGTCTATGCGTGCGGCTGCCATGCAGAAAGCATGTTTGACCAACCCTTCTACTATGGCGGCTGTGCTGGGCCTCGAAGCCCCCGTAGTAGAACGAGTATGCCAGGAGGTTGAGGACGAAACGGGCGAAGTAGTAGTAACCGCCAATTACAATCATCCCTTGCAGCTTGTAATATCCGGATCCGTGAAAGGAGTTGAAGTGGCTAGTGTGCGTTTAAAGGAAGCCGGCGCTAAAAGAACCGTTCCGCTAAATGTAAGCGGGGCCTTTCATTCTCCTCTTATGTCGTCTGCACGTGAAGAGTTCAGAACCGCCATCGAGAAAATAACCTTCCATCAACCCACTGCCCATATTTATCAAAACGTGGTAGCTAAGGCAGTATTTGACAGGGAAGAAATAAAACAGAATCTGATAGACCAGCTAACGGGTGCTGTAAAATGGACACAAAGCGTACAGGCCATGATTGCTGATGGAGCCACGAAATTCGTTGAAATAGGCCCGGGGAGAGTACTACAAGGCCTCATTACGAAAATAGACAATTCCGTTGCCGTAGAAGGTGTGCAATAATAACCCTTAATATCCCCATTTTACTAAAGTGGCACCCCAGGTAAAGCCACCGCCGAAAGCTGCAAGAACGAGATGGTTGCCCTTCTTCAATTGTTTTTCCCAGTCCCACAGGCAAAGCGGGATGGTAGCCGCTGTAGTATTTCCGTAACGGTGGATGTTAAGCATCACTTTTTCCTGCGGCAGGCCTATGCGGGCGGAAGTTGCGTCGATGATCCGCTTGTTAGCCTGGTGAGGAACGAGCCAGTCAATATCATCACCCGTCATATTATTCCTGGCCAGGAGATCATAGGCCGCGTCTGCCATTCCCTTTACCGCATATTTAA
>JACMJX010000049.1 GCA_014380425.1 Chitinophagaceae bacterium
CCGATGATTTAAAAAATGTGCAAGTGCCCCTTAGACACGCCCCTCCTTTTTACGGAAGTACAGGTATAAAGCTTCAGCTTAAGAGAATTTATGTGGAAATTGCCGGATACTATAACAGTAAAATTGTCAATGAAGATCTTGCCCCTTTTGAACAGGCAAAAACAGATATTTATGCCGTAGATACAAATGGAAAGCCATGGTCACCTGGATGGTATACACTGAATTTTAAAGCCTCCTCCGAAATTGGGAAAAATCTTCTTTTTACCACAGGCATTGAAAATATAACTAATATGCGATACAGGCCATACTCCTCAGGCATTGCGGCGGCAGGAAGAAATCTAATTGTTTCTATTAGAGCATACTGGTAAAAAAGAATCATTCTATGATAGGATGAAGCTATTTTTAAAATGTCGCTTTTTTTATTTGAAATGCAGCAATTTATTTCCTTTAATTGTCTATATTTATAGTGTAATCAAAGCACAAATATGACAGAAGAGCTTATGCTGGCCGGATGTCTTACAAACAATGCAGCCTCGCAAGAGGCATTGTACAGTCATTTTAGTCCCCGTATGTTGGGAGTATGTTATCGTTTCGCAAAAAACAGGGAAGACGCGGAAGATATGTTGCAGGAAGGATTTATTAAAGTCTTTCTGCAAATTCATACTTTCAGGAACCAGGGAGCATTCGAAGGCTGGGTGCGGCGTATAATAGTTCATACCTGTATTAACAGTCTTAAGAAGAATAAGAAGTTCGTTGAAAGTGTCGATCTGATTCATGCCAACAGCGTGCCTGTACGGGAGGAAACCATCCCTTCCATCATGCAGGCCAAACAACTGGTGGAATGCATCCGGCTGTTACCAATAGGTTACCGCACCGTGCTGAATCTTTATGCTATTGAAGGCTACTCACATAAAGAGATTGGAGAAATGCTGGATGTGGAAGAAAGTACGAGCCGGTCGCAGTACACACGTGCCAAGCAGATGCTGGAAGATATTCTATTGAAGAAGAATATTATTTACAAATCAAAAGCGAAACAGCCTATGCTTGCCCTCGGAAGATAGGTCGCCATTTAATACTATTTATACTCAATGAATATAACCGAACAACTGAAAAAAACACTGGTAATCCCCAACCCTTATAAATTACCATCGAAATGGAGAGGAACTTTTATGATGATGATGATTTCGAAGACTTTTTAAAACAAAAAGCCGATCAGTATAATCTCTATCCCTCGGATAGGGTATGGGATACTATTTACCGGTCCCTCCACGCAAGAAGAAAATGGTATGCAGCCACGGGTGCCTTACTTCTGCTGACTACTATGGTTTTCATCAGCCTTGAAATCGTTTCTACCGGTTACCAGAAAGCCGCTATGAACATCGTGAATGATTCCGTTAGTAATGCGCATTCACTGCTCGCTTCATCAGTAACAGGTAAAGATATATCCGGCGGAAGCATCTCTGCAACCAGTCCATCCGCATCTGCCGATGCTAATAGTACAAAAACGAATGATTCAAAAAAGGAATCCAGCGACGAAAGCGATAACGAACTCCCCCGTCTTATTTCTAATCCTCCTTTTGCTGGAAATTCTTTAGCTGATACTAAGGAAAAAGACAACCGTTCCGCTTCCGGCAAATTATATATGCCAATGGAAGCTCCGCTGCTTGAATTAAATAACATCGCTGGTAAACAGGACAAGGAAGAAGAAGAGGAAAAGGAAAAGAAACTTGAGATCAATTGGCTGCAGGACAGGGCGGCCCTTCGTTTATCTCCATTTAAAAATAAAAGGTATCACCTGCAATTTTACATATCCCCGGGAGCCAGCTACCGCCGCTTAAACAATTACAGGGATACAAAAGCTACGAACAATATATCTCCCTTGTCAGGAGATCCAATTAATGTGGATGGCATAGTTGACCACCAGCCGGCTTTTGGCCTGGAAGCAGGATCGGCAGTTCTATATGATATATCAGATCGTTTTATTCTGAAAGGAGGCATTCAACTTAACTTCGTCCGGTACAATATCAGTGCGTACAAGTCGGCCAGGGAAATGACTGCTATCACGCTTAGCAGCGCAACGGGATCTTCCAGCCAGCAGCAGACCATTACTTCATATTCATCCATACGCAACCTGGGAGGAAGATTTCCTCAGGAACTGCAGAATCAGTACCTGCAATTATCGTTGCCTATCGGGGCTGAGTTCAGGGTATTGGGTAATAAGCGTTTCCAGTTTAATGTAGCCGGCACGCTTCAACCTACTTACCTGCTTTATAATAATACCTACCTGCTTACATCCGATTATGGTAATTATACCAAGCAGCCGGACCTGGTTCGCAAATGGAATGTAAATGCCGCTATGGAAGCTTATATCTCTTACAGCTTTGGAGGTTTAAGGTGGCAGGCGGGTCCGCAGTTCCGGTACCAGTTGCTCTCCACGTACACTGACCGGTACCCTATCCGGGAATACCTGATGGAATATGGTTTAAAAATAGGGGTTACAAAAACACTTAAATAACTACAACGCTTTATTCAAATAAATAAGCACGTGCTTTCTATTCATCAAGAAAGCACGTGCTTATTTTTTATAAAGCTTTCAAAAAGAGCCTGTAAGTTATTTGTGCTGCATTTGTTTGGCTTCCATGCTTAGCGTAGCATGAGGAACAGCTCTTAAGCGGGCTTTATCTATCAGTTTGCCCGTAACCCGGCATATACCGTAGGTTTTATTTTCTATCCGCATAATGGCTTTTTCCAGGTGATCTATGAAAGTGATCTGGCGGCTGGCCATCTGGCTTAACTGCTCTCTTTCCATACTCATGCTTCCGTCTTCCATCGTCATATATCTCGCGTCGTCGTTATCTCCGCCCATTTCGTCTTTACGGGTTATAAGTCCCTGCAGGTAGGAAAGTTCTTTTTTAGCGGCATCCAGTTTCTTGTTGATCAGATCTCTGAATTCCTGTAAATCCACATCGCTATATCTCTGTGAGGGTCCTGATTGTTCGTGCATAGGTGTATCTAATACTGATTTGGTGAAGTCCGGTTCGTATTTCCGTACTGTTTTTGTTTTTATTTCAGGAATTACCAGTTTCCCTGTCCTTACCGGATCTACCTCTTTGGGAGGGGTCTTTTTAAAAGGCGGGGGAACGGTTATCTGTTTGGGTGCTGCGGGCCTCGCTTCCGGTTTTTTGGGAAGGCTTCTTAATACCCCCATGCTTTTTTCATACATTTTGCGGGGAGGGGCAGCCGGCTTTTTATCTTTCTTTTCCCTTTTTTCCTTTACCGGCTTTATCTCCTTTACGGGTGCTGCAGCTATTTCTTTAACTTGTTTTACGGGTTTGGTTTCTTTAACGCTCATAGGTTTGGGA
>JACMJX010000050.1 GCA_014380425.1 Chitinophagaceae bacterium
TGGCTTCCTGTCAGAAGGAGTTGAGCGAGACGGCGGCCATGACTCCTTTGCTTCCAAAAGATAGTATTACGGGAAACTGGAAATTTATCGGACTTGATATCAAGTCAGCAATTGATGTTTCTACGACCATTACTGGAATTCCTGCCAGCATCTCCATAATCACAGACTTTCTTTCCAAGAACAATACAGGTACTTTGCTCATCGACTCATTGAATTTCAATCTTTCCGATTTTGCATACTCGGTGGATACTGTCAGCAAGATTACTATTTTCGCATTGGGATTCCCGGTTAGCCAGGATGAGCCGCTGCAGTTTGATGCGCCCCCCTATACCAATTCGGCCAGGTACCAGCTGGTAGGTGCGGATTCAATTCATTTTCCCAATGGAGATTTCATAAACCTTCCTGATGATCTTATGCTACCCGCCATTACGGGTGTAAAATACAAGCGAGATGGTGATAAGCTTATATTCAACACGCCTCTTTCAATAGATACGGTGGGTGATTTTGACGGAATAAGCGGTGAATTTTCAACCAGGGCGTCTCTGGCACTAACGTTCCAGAAACAATAGTTCACGGCTCTTAAGCGCTGATTTTAGCCCCTCCCTACCAGGAAATATCAGAAAAGTTCGGTTCTTCCTCCAGACATGGTAAAAGCTACCTTGGCTTTAAAAAATGGATCAGATACCGTACGCATTAATCGGCGAATTAGCGAAAAAAATAAACCCCTTCAATGGATCGCGCTTTATGAGTCTCAGATCAAAAACAGATAAGGTAGAGAAATCTGGCCTACAGAGATTTGTAACCCTCCCTGTACTGTCTCTTCACAAACTGATTCGCTTCATCGAAGTTGGTGATCTTCATATTGTCGCCATCCCATAACAGCTTAATGTAACGACCTGGGTATTCAAAGTCCTTCCCGTTAGTCTTAAGTCTTCTAACATCGAAGCTTCGAATGGCAAGGTTGCCCATAAGGATCGTTTCTGTAAGCGGGCCGGCAATATCAAAAGGAGAGCTTAATTCCATTTTTCCATACCCTGCAATACAGGCATTTACCCATTGCAGGTAGTGGCCTTCCGGTACCCGGGCAATAGTTTGGGCTACGGTTGATTGCGTTGTAAGGGTTGTTGGCAACAATTGAGGATTTGATCCGTAAGTGCCGCACATCATCTTTCCTTTGGTTCCTATAAATACGGCACCATTGCCCCCATCTCCCATTACCTCATTTGGCAATAGTTCCTCCATTCTTTCCGGCTGAATGCCGCCATCCATCCAGTGTAGCTTGATATCGTTTTTCTTACCTTTAAATTTCATTATAACATGCGAAGATGGAGGACAGCTTTCCGGAAAGTAGCCACGTTTAAATTCATCTACGTAAACGCTTCCTACACTGCACTCCACTTCTGTAGGATATCCCAGTTCAAGCACCCTGAAAGGCGCTTCTACAAGGTGACAACCCATATCTCCAAGAGCGCCGGTACCATAATCCCACCATCCGCGCCAGTTAAAGGGAACAAGTTTTTCTACGTAGTCTTTATAAGGCGCCGTTCCGAGCCATAAATCCCAGTCCAGCTCCGAAGGTGCGGAAGCTTTATTGCTGCTCCAGGGTATACCTTGCGGCCATACGGGCCTGTTGGTAAAGCAATAAACCGTATGAACATCCCCTATGGAGCCGCTGTTATACCATTCTCTTAATCTTCTTACCCCATCTCCCGACGCGCCTTGATTACCCATCTGAGTGACCACCTTGTATTTTTTGGCCGCGGCTGTGAGCATACGGGCTTCGTAGATATCGTGTGTGAGTGGCTTTTGCACATAAACATGCTTTTTCAGTTCCATTGCAGCTATCGCCTGTACCGCATGATTGTGGTCGGGAGTA
This sequence comes from Chitinophagaceae bacterium, assembly GCA_014380425.1. Lineage (GTDB taxonomy): Bacteria > Bacteroidota > Bacteroidia > Chitinophagales > Chitinophagaceae > JADCRZ01. The sequence goes on from JACMJX010000050.1 coordinate 1,877, forward strand.
GATATAGAAACAGCATCGATATGCTTATGTTCCTTATCCAACATACGGCGATAATCTTTGTAATATTTAGCTTTAGGGAACTTTCCAGTAGAAGTTGCGGCTCTTCTATCATCCACATCGCATAAGTAAGCAATATCTGCGCTGCCTTTAGAAAATTCAAGAATATCACTTGCTCCTTTGCCTCCAACTCCTATTCCGGCAATAATCAGCCGGTCACTGGGTGGGATGTAACCCTTTCCTCCTAAAACAAATCGGGGCACGATAAAAAATGCCGAAGCCCCTGCTGCATTCTTGAGAAATTTCCTTCTGGTAGTAAGTGCGTGGGCCTGGCCGTTCTTCTTAACTGTCATAGCGTATTGATAAAAATATGGAACCGTTAGTTTATACTTCTTATTAACAAGGAATAAAAATAGAGGAATCTGACAAAACAAAAAAATACCATTTGCTATGATGCCTGCAGCCTTTCTCAGTCGTATTCCACCATCAATTCATCCTTGTAACACCATAGCCACTTCTCTCCCGGCTCTGCTGAAATAACTACTTTATGATCTTTGCGATGGTAATGTTTTGTCATGTGTTTGGAAGGTGACGCATCGCAGCACAATGTTACACCGCAGGTTTGACAAGTACGCAGGTGAACCCAGGTGCCGTTTGCTTTTACACATTCTTCACATAGATAGTCTGCCGGTAACTTTAAAGTTGTAATCTCGCTCAGGTGAGCACATATCGAAGGTTCCATTATATTTCACTTAAGTATTTATGTACAAGACTAATGGACATGGATCCCTCGCCTACTGCTGCTGCAACCCTGTTCATTGCTCCTGCTCTCACATCTCCGGCAGCGAATATTCCAGGCGAACTTGTTTCAAGCAGGAAGGGGTCTCTTTTCAGTTTCCAGGTTTGCCTGAACCTTTCGTAGTTATTCATTTCCCTGCCTGTTTCAATAAATCCCTTATCGTTCTTTATAATTTCCAGGCCTACCCAGTCAGTATATGGCTTTGCTCCTATAAAAATATAAAGTGCATCCGCAGGTACTGTTTTTTCCTGTCCGGTATTAAGATCCTGGATCTTTAGTTCACTCAAATGCATATCTCCAAATGCTTCCACTATTTCCGTACATCCAAGTACTGCTATATTTTCCGTACCAGCGATCTGATCTATCAGGTAGGATGACATGGAAGAACTTAGATTCGGTTTTCTGATTACTATATGAACCTTTTTCGCAAATTTAGATAGATACATAGCCGCCTGGCCTGCAGAGTTTCCGCCTCCAAGAACATATACCTGCTTTTCCGCACAAGATGATGCTTCGGTGCTCGCAGCACCGTAGTAAATTCCGGCTCCCGTCAACTGCTCCACTCCTCTGGTTTCGAGTTTCCGGTAATCTACACCCGTTGTAATCACTACTGCTTTGGTGTTGATTTCGGTTTCGTCTTCCAGTACAATGATCTTATAGTTGTCTTTCAGTTTGATTTCTTTTACTGACTGAGGAGAAAGGAATTCTGTACCGAATCGCGTTGCCTGGGAAATTGCTCTGCGGGTAAGATCGGCGCCGCTTAATCCAGCTGGGAAACCGAGATAATTTTCAATTCTGGAACTCGTTCCTGCCTGTCCTCCCGGAGCTTTTCGTTCTATCAGTAAAGTACTTAGCCCTTCGGACGCGCCATACACAGATGCAGCTAACCCGGCTGGTCCTGCCCCTATAATGATCACATCATAGATCTGGTTCTTGACAGTAGGGTTGAGTCCTATCCGAAAAGCAATCTCTCTTAGTGTCGGTGTTTTTAAAAGAGTACCATCTTCAAAAATAATAGCCGGAAAATCTTTGGCTCCCAATTCGTTAGAGGATATGATCCTGTCGCCCAGTTCGGAAGATTCAGCATCTATCCAGCGGTACGGCACCAGGTTGCCTGCCAGAAAATCCTTGATTTCATGCGCTTTCGGTGAAAACTGATACCCTATCAATTTTAGTCCTTTAAAATCCGGTACATAGTTAGCCTGCCAGTCTACCAATAGCTCGTCGATTGCCGGATACAGCTTTTCCTCAGGCGGATCCCAGGGTTTCATCAGGTAATAATCGAGTTGTACCTCATTGATAGCCTTAATGGCCGCATCTGTATCCGAATAAGCTGTAAGCAGCACTTTTTTTGCTTCTGGAAAAAAAGCCATTGCCTTGGAAAGAAAGTCTACTCCCTGCATTTCCGGCATTCTCTGATCGGAGATAAAAA
>JACMJX010000051.1 GCA_014380425.1 Chitinophagaceae bacterium
AACCGAGCAGTTTAGAGCCAGGCTACAGGATGAAAGAGCCATTGAACTCGCTTTTGAAAATTACCGTTTCTGGGATGTAAGGCGTTGGCTGATTGCCGAAAATGACGGTGTTATGAAAGGAAATGTACTTGGATTAAGAATTACTACGCTGCCTGCAGGTCAGTACCGCTATGAGGAATTTGTGCTGGAAGGAAGAACATTTAACCGGAACCTTTACCTGCACCCTTACGACAGGGATGAAGTGTTAAAAAATCCAAAAATAATACAGAATCCAGGCTGGTAATAGCTACAATGTAACCGAATGGTGCAACGCGGTAATGCCTGAATAATTTTCTGATACATCTTAAAAGCTAATTATGAAATTGCTATATAATCGATATTTATTTTTAACTTCTTTATTAAGCCTCGGGCTAACTGGTTACACGATTGCCCAGTCCCCGGTTAATAAAGACCCTTTACAACCGAATGAAGTAAATCCGCAGACCATCAACAGGGATGTTCGTCATATAGGGTTCGATACGCAGGATCCTGCTATTGTAACCAGCGCAATATCTACTGTAAAAGGTAATAGCCTGCTGACGATTTTTAACACCAATCTGGCTAATAAATTATATGGCAGGCTGGCGGGACTCACCGTTTCACAGGGCGGCAACGAACCTGGATTCAACTCTCCCTCTTTGCTGGCCCGTGGAAGAAACACGTACCAATCATCGGATGCTTCTCCCCTGGTGATCATAGATGGCTTTCTGGGTAACTTCGAACAGCTGGTTCCCGAGGAAATTGAAGAGATATCGCTTTTGAAAGACGCATCTGCTACTGCCGTATATGGCTTTAGGGGCGCCAATGGGGTACTTCTCGTCACCACTAAAAGAGGAAAGCAGGGTCCTTTGTCCGTAAGCTTTAGTGCACTGGGTGGGTTTAGCCAGGCTATCAGTCTTCCTAAAACCCTGAACTCTTTTCAATACGCGACGCTTTACAATGAAGCATCTGTAAACGACGGAAGAGCTCCTTTATATAGCAGTACTGCACTGGAAGCCTATCAAACTAAAAGCAACCCGGTTTTATATCCAGATGTAAACTGGTACGACCAGGTGCTGAGAAAAACGGCACCGGTTTCCAATTATAATTTAAGCTTTACCGGGGGCACCAGTAATGTGCGGTATTTTGTAACACTCAATGCGGTGGGCAACCAAGGTCTTTACCAAAAATTCGGCGACAGAGATCCCGAAAGCAGTAATTCTACTTATAACCGTTACAATCTAAGATCTAACGTAGATATTAACATTACAGACCGGTTTTCAGCATCCCTTTTAATAGGAGGCAGCGTGGAAGATAAATTTAATCCATACCAGATAAGCACGGGAGGGGTGTTTAACTCCATTTCTCTTCTTCCCCCGAATGCATTCCCGATACGTATTCCCAACGGATCGTCTGAAAATATCAGAACGCTTACCCCCAACGGTGAAATCAACAGAATAATACCGGTAGCGGACGGATCTTATTCTGTTGATTTCAC
>JACMJX010000052.1 GCA_014380425.1 Chitinophagaceae bacterium
CCCCTTTTCCGCAATCTCGTTCATCCGCTTGGTGCGTATCTGCACTTCCACCCACTTTCCCTGGGGGCCCATTACCGTCGTATGCAAGGCTTCATAACCATTGCTTTTAGGGTTACTTAGCCAGTCTCTCAACCGCTCGGGCGATGGCGTATATTCATCGGTAATCATGGAATAAACCTTCCAGCACTCCTCTTTTTCCCGCTCGTGTTCGCTGCTCAGTATTACGCGGATGGCAAAAAGATCGTACACCTCCTCGAAAGCCACGCCCTTTTTCTTCATCTTCATCGAAATAGAATGGATGCTCTTGGGCCGGCCGTAAATCTCGAACTGAAAACCTGTCTTGTCGAGTTTATCCTTTATTGGCCGTATAAATTCATTGATATACCTGCTTCTTTCGCGTTTCGTCTCCGACAGTTTCCGGGCAATCTCCTTATAGATATCTGGCTCAATATATTTCATCGCCAGATCTTCCAGTTCGGTTTTTACACTATAAAGGCCCATCCTGTGAGCCAGGGGCGCATACACATACACTGTTTCAGATGACACTTTAAGCTGCTTCTCCCGCTTCATACTTTCCATAGTACGCATATTATGCAACCTGTCTGAAAGTTTGATCAGTATAACACGCGGATCGTCAGTAAGCGTAAGTAATATCTTCCTGAAATTCTCAGCTTGTTTGGAGGCGTTCACATCGATTACATTGGAAATCTTCGTAAGTCCGTCTACTATCCGGGCAATCTCCCCGCCAAACTCCTTCTCCAGGTCCTCTAATGTAATGTCGGTGTCCTCAACGGTATCATGCAGCAAAGCACAAATGGTAGATCTTACCCCCAGGCCTATCTCCTCCACACAGATTCTGGCAACTGCCAACGGATGCAGAATATAAGGCTCCCCGCTCTTCCTCCGCATCGTTTTGTGTGCATCTGCCGCCATTTCAAATGCCTGCCGCACCAGCTCCTTATCACCCTTTTTTAATTTCGTTTTGAGAGTCCTTAAAAGCCCTCTGTATTCTCTTAAAATAAGTTTCTTTTCCTGTTCAACGGTAAGATTATACTTCGGTATTGCTGCTACAGTTTCCATACACTACGAATTTACGTAATCATTACAGCTTTTTCTTGTATTTTAAAGAAATGACCTTACATTTGCCATCCTGATAAAAAAAGCGGATGTGGCGAAATTGGCAGACGCACCAGACTTAGGATCTGGCGCCGCGAGGCATGTAGGTTCGACCCCTATCATCCGCACTAAATATCCTTCGGAATTTAAATGAATCTCAACGGCTATCACACAGATAGCCGATCTCTTTTAATAGTGCCAATAAAAAAAGCCATTCTTTCGAATAGCTTTTAAGTATTTACCGGAGTTGTCTCCATTTTGTTTATTTCTTCTTCATCCAGGTAGTAACAACACCACCGGTCTGGCTCGCATCTGCATACGGTACCAATACTATATCCTCATTTTTCCCGTTCACTTCGGCTTTAATCTTATACGCTTGCGTACCCACCCATTTGTCAGGTAGTATGCCTGTAGCAGCCCTTAACTGGTGATCTTCTGCAGGAACAGTAAAACTATCAGCCAACGATGGATTCAATTTACCATCCACTACTAAAACCTGCGGGCCGCGTTGAAAAGCTATGGACCCAGGGTAGCTGATACCTCCATCTAACAAAGTCACCGGCATCGTAAAGCTTACATCGATCTTATCACCCTTGCGCCAAACTCTGCTAATGGCCGTCAGGCTATCGGTGGTTAACGCCTGCTCAGTTCCATTGATCGCTATCTTAAAGTTGGCTGCCCAGTAAGGCTTGCGTAACAACACCTCGAACTTCTCTTCAGCAGCGGGGTCTACTTCTATTGTAACCGCTCCTTCCTCTGGAAAGGTTGTACGGGTAGTAAACTCTACAGCTGTTTTATTATTAACGGTAGTTTTATAAACTCCGGGCTGATAGAAAAGGAAGGAAGGGCTTCCCTTAATAGACCCATTGGTGAAAAGTGGTATCATAGCTATGCCGCGGGGAATACTAGACATACAACAGGTAATAACACAGCGGTAAGGCTTGTCTCCCATCAACGGCGTGTAGTAGCTTACGCATCCTGTCTGCGGATTCTCTGCTCCTGTCAAATGATTATATACCGCCCGTTCCAGTTCATTCAAATACTTCATATCTCCCGAAATGCTTAATAACTGGTAGTTCAGTTGTATCCAGGTAGTGGTAACACATCCTTCGCCCATATTGTCTTTTTTACTGGCAGGAAGTTTATGATCATCCTGAAAGTGCTCGAACGAACTTGTGGTGCCTGTGATATACAAGCGTTTGCCTGCAATATCTTGCCAGGCAGCAGATACAGGTTTCAGAAATTTTACATCCTCTGTAATCCGGTATAATTTCACAAGCCCTACCAGGTTCGACAACATTTCGTATGCTTTTGAATTGGCCGTCTTATCTACCCGCCCTATCGAATCCAACGTAGCGATTATCCTCGGGCCATTTTTATTATTAAAACTTTCAGTAATGTAGTAGCAGAAATCCAGGTACTCCTTCTTTCCTGAAAACCGGTAGAGATCCGTCATGGGATCTAAAACACTCGTAGCAGCCATGCCCACATGGGTGCCTGCCTTAATGATATCCAGCTGCCCTGGCTTATCACCAAACCGCCTTACCAGCAGGTTGCCGATCTTTTCGCAAGCGTCCAGCGCTGGTTTATAACCTGATATCTCGTAATAACTCAACAAGCCGATCAAATCGTATTTATGCGACCATACATCCCAGCTCGTCCATTGGCTTGCCATATCATAAGTGCCCAGATACCCATCGTTTAATTGGGATGCTATCAGTTGCTGGGCAGAACGATCGATCTGAATTCTAAGTTCCGGATCTTTCGTATTGAGATAGGTGTTGCAAGCCGCCTCCAGAAACTTGCCGATATGTTCTCCAATCCAGGGATGAGCCCCGGGTTTGTTAATGAACCCAGCCAGTAAAGCAGGTTCATCCACCTTATGCAAACGTAGCAGCCTGTTGGCATCGAGCCGTTGGCCCAACCATCCCTGTATAGTTTGCTGTTCGAGGGCGGCAGAACTGAAAATTTCACTGGTTTTGTAATCCTCCACTACACGCGCGGGTTTGTAATCGAACGTAATGTAGCCGTATTCCTGGTTCCAAACTTTCTTATAACTGTAAGATGGAATAGAAAGGTTATAACTAACCTTCAAAAATGAAACGGGCGATTTAAACGGAAAGCTAAACCTATTTTCACCTGGCTTCAATACGATGTTCTTTTGCTCCGACTTCAATTTCTTGCTATCCAGATCGTAAAAATCAACAATCAATATAGCACTGGTGCTCTTATTCGCTTGGTTCCGGATAATACTGTTATAGACAGCGCTTTTGTCCTTTACCTGCTGCTTGGCAGTTACCCCTTCTGCCGCCGCATCCAGGATAAATAGTTGATCGGGACCTGCTGCTTTGATAATTGGCGGCTCATCCACAGACGCGCTCCCTCCCCAGTGACTGATACGGATCGCGACTGTATTTTCCTGATCCCAGATGATATCTTTAGGCTTTAGCACATAAGCTCTCTTGATATCGCCTGAATTTGTTTCTCCTGCTAATTTTCCATTGAAGTACAGTTTGTCCTCCTGCTTAATGCGTCCCAAATAAAGCATCATTCCACCTGTTTTAAGCAGCTCCTGCTTTAGGGATGATGGAATAACTACTTTTTTTCTGATCCATACGATATTACTTCCCTTCGGCAATTCCTGCCACTTCAGCTTACCACTCTCCTTTTTTTCCCATCCGGAATCGTCGAAAGAGGGTGAAGCGTACGTACTATCGTCTTTTAAAGAATAAGCCCAGGAACCATTCATGGGTATTTGGGAATAAGACAAAATGGAACCGAGAAGAACAATGATAAGAATACTGATTTCTTTATTCATAACAGCGCAATGTTTTTTAATAATGTCAGGTACCCGAATAAACCAGTAAAGCTAGTCCGAGAATAAAAAAGATAAACATGGCAGAGACAAGCGTATTTGTTCCTTTAGGAGAATTCTTGAATTCCTTCCATACAAATACGCCCCAAAGTGCGGCTATCAGCGTTGCACCCTGCCCCAGTCCATAAGAAATAGCAGGCCCTGCCTTGCCAGCGGCAATCAGGTTCAGCGAATTTCCTAAACCCCATATCAATCCGCCCAGAATACCGGTAAAGTGCGTACTGAAATTACCCTTGAAATACGCTGAATAACTGGTAGGTGTTCCTACAAAGGGCCTTTTGATAAGTATAGTATTAAAGATAAAGTTACTTAGAAAGATGCCTACCGAGAAAATGAATACCGCAGTGTAAGGCGTCATCTTTCCCGCTGCCGGTGCCACAAAATTCTCAAGATCCATAGATGCAGCAATAAAGCGGTAAAAGAATGACATAAGAATGCCCGCAATTAAAGAAAGAACAATACCCTTTCCCGATACTTTCTGATCGCCGGTATTCTTTTTTTTGTAAGCCGCAGCATTTAACAGGATCGCAATCATTACCAACCCTACGCCTGTAAACAACAATATAGGATTCCCCTTTTCGGCAGCAGTATAATTAACAATAACCCCAAGTACGAGCGCCAGGCCGATCGCTACCGGAAACGCGACTGCCATACCAGCTATGGCGATGGCTGCTGAAAATAGAATGTTTGCTGCATTGAAGATGACCCCACCCAATAGCGCACTTCTTATGTTAGCGGCATCGGCCTGTTGAAGGTCCTCCATAAAACTTCTACCCCCTTCTCCATAGCTGCCCAGGGTAAAGGCGGAAATAAGGGAGAAAAGCAATATCCCGATCACATAATCCCAGTAAAACAATTCAAACCTCCAGTTTTTACTGGCCAGTTTCTGGGTATTGGCCCAGGAACCCCAGCATAGCATGGTGATGATGCAGAAGAGTATGGCGGTTGTGTATGATTGAATGATAAACATAGTTCAGGAATGTTATGCAGGGCTGGTTACAAAAGCGTTTATTTCATTACGGTAAGGTGCAGAAGACTGGGCTCCCAATCGCGTTACTGCGATGGCGGATGCCTGGCACGCAAATGCCGTAGCTTCTTCTATGCTCTTATCTTCTGATAAAGCAACGGAAAGGGCGCCGTTAAACACATCTCCTGCGGCGGTGGTATCTACTGCTTCCACTTTAATAGCTGGTATATGCGTAAAAGAACCATTGCTAAAAACAAGGGCGCCGTTCTGGCCTAAAGTGATGATGACATTTTTAACCCCCTTCCCGCTTAATACACTTGCTGCCCGCTTCGCGGATTCCAGATCCACTACCTTGATACCGGAGAGCACCCCTGCCTCGTTCTCATTGGGAGTGATTACGGAGATATGCGGAAACAATGATTCAGGAAGCTGACATGCAGGCGCAGGATTCAAAATGACGGTATTGCCAGCGGCAGAAGCTACATTCGATACGTATTCCACTGTTTCCAAGGGAATTTCCAACTGTAAAAGAACTATGGAAGATTTCTGAATCACTGGCGCTGCTTTCTGAAGATCCTCTACTGTAAGAGTGGCATTGGCACCCGAAGCAACTACAATGCAATTCTCGGCATCCTTATCCACGGTAATCAAAGCCACACCGGAGGGGTTTTTAGGGTCAGATAATAAATAAGACGTGTCAATTCCTTCTTCTTCAAATAACTGAACCGACTGGCGGCCAAAAATATCATTGCCTGTTTTACAGATGAAAGTGACTGAACCGCCGAGCCTAGCGGCAGCAACAGCTTGATTGGCGCCTTTACCTCCGGGATTCATGAAAAACGCACCGCCAAGAATCGTTTCGCCAGGCGAGGGTAAATGTTCGGCTTTAATTACCATGTCGGTATTGGAGCTGCCTACCACAAGAATGGTTGGTTTCATATTGCAAGAGTTGAGTTACAGGCATTAAAAGTAATGGTTATTACATTCAGACCATTTACCTGATTCGTTAAAATAAGATAATCCTAAATTAAGAATGCTTAGCCCCGCATGCAGAAATCTATAGACAAATTGGTCATTTTATTCATTTTAAACATATAAATTCGGATATTCCTACCATATATGAGTAAAATCAATTCCCTGGTTCCTTTAGTCAATTCGCTTTCCAAAGGTGAAAAGCGCTATTTCAAGCTATACAGCGGCCTCCAGGAAGGCTCGAAGAGCTATATGCAGTTATTCGATTGCCTGGATAAGGGCATGAGCATCAAAGAGGCTAAAGATGTAGTACTGAAGAAAAAAGAATCGGCCTCGTTCAACGTCATCTGCAATTACTTGTATAAACTCATCATCAGCTGCGTGCTCCACGTAAGAGCGGGTAAAACTGTATCCATTAAATTAATGACGGACTTGTTAAAGGCGGGCTTGCTATTCGACAAGGGCTTACACGATGACGGATTCCTGCAACTGGAAAATATACAATCCACTGCCGAACGGTTTGAACTACCGATGATCCGGCTACTGGCATTAAAGATGCAGCTGGATTATATTTCCAACCTCAATTTCCATAAGATCACTGAAAAGGAACTGATAGAAAAACAGATGAAGGTACAGGAGCTGATCCGGTACTCCCAACACTATAGCCAGCATGCATCTTTATATCAACTGCTCCATCATCGCCTGCTTCATAACGGTAGCGTGCGCACGGAGCAGCAGAAGGCAGAACTGAATGATCTCCTGATCGCAGAAGTGAATCTGGTATCCAGGCCTTTCGCAGAAACATTCGAAAGCAGGAAAAATCATCTGCTGTTCCAGGCTTATTACTTTATTAGCGTAAGCAACTATAAGCCTGCACTGAAAGCGTTCTACGAACTTAACCAGCTCTTCGAAGAACAGCGGGAATTATGGGAGCAGTCGCCTATGGACTATATTTTAACCATAGAAGGCATTCTCGATAGCCTGCATACCATCCGTCAACATAAAGAGATCGATTATTACATTCAACAGCTTAAAAGGATAACTGCCACATCCGGCTATCCTGAAATCACGATCCAGCGAATCATCTTTACCTATACCATCATTGTGTGCCTAAATAAAGGCGACTTCAGGAAAGCTGTGCTCTGTCAGGAAGATTTCAGGGAACTACTTTTTAAACGCATAAAATTACTGGACCCCGGCAAGCAAGCGGAAGTGCATTTGTACACGGCCCTGATCTTTATGGGCACGGGCGATATGAAGAAAGCACACGCGCATCTCAACAAAATCCTCTTTGAAAGCAAGTTGTATTCCACCCTGCCCGTCTATCGAACCTTCCGTTTAATTCACTTGCTGGTTCATTTCGAACTGGGCAACCACGATTACATCAGGCACGAAATCCGCTCCATGAAGCGGGATCTTACAGGCAATCATCAGCAAGCATATGAGCTGGAGAAAATCATCTTCCGGTTCGTAGGGTTAGAAAAGCTGCCAGCCTCCATAAAAGAAAGAACAGCGCTCTGGGAAAAGACACAGAAGGAGCTTAGAAAAGCTATGGCCAATAAATACGAAATCCAGTTATGGAAGATCTTTGATTTCAGTGGCTGGATAGAGTCGAGACTTCTGAAGAAGTCGTTTGCTGCCTTGCTGAAAGAAAGGTTTCAGGAGGAAAAAAACTTTTAAACTTTATCTGCGAACTCCGGCATATAACTGCGCAATGAAGTATACTCTTTTTTAAGAATGGATGCTCCATGTTTATTTAACGGTATCGAATAAAGCTGCTGCCTGTTTTTCGCCCACTCTATTCAATGAAATCTTTTCTCAATGGGTGAAATACGTCGATCAGCATACCCTTCTCCATACATACTACACCATGTTCCACATCAGGGGGAATGTAAAAAGCATCACCTTGACGCAACAACCTTTTTTCTCCATTAATCTGCACTTCAAATACCCCGCATTCAACATGCGTTATCTGTGTATGATAATGGTGGTGGAGCGTACCGGTAGCGCCTGCTTCGAATGCTACTTTCACCAGCATAAGCCGTTCATCATAAACCATTATTTTCCGACGCACCCCGTTAGCTACCTGCTCCCATTCAATGGCGTCGTTCTCAATAAATACGTTCATTTCATTCAAATTTATCTGCATTTGCTTTGTCTTCCGTAAAATAAAGCTTTTTTTTAAGAGAAACACTGGTAAAGCTTGCTCCAACTACATTTTGCATACTATTTTGCTTCTTTTAGCGTCTATGTAGATATTTTAATGATCTGTTTCGAAAATCACCAAAAATTCAATCAACCATGAAAAAACAATTGACCCTTTCTCTGGCCGCATTCCTTTGCCTTACATTAGTATTCTCCAGCTGTAAAAAAGACAAAGACGAAAAAGCAGTCACTACCTCCGAAAAACTTCTTGGCACCTGGAACTTAGTTAAATCAGACTACACAGCAACTGTGGGCGGCATTAGTGGCACTCAATCCAGTCCCGCACCAGCAGGCAGCACTGTTCAGTTCAACACAGACAGTACAGTAGTAGCAAAAACAGATGAAACATATACAGGCAACTGGAGGTTAAACGGAAGCAATCTTGTAATTACGGACGCCGGTGAACTAAGCAGCCCGGATTCTGGCTATGTTATCAAGACGCTTACCGACAAGGAACTCAAAGTATCCACCAGTGGCACTGCCGGAGGAAGCTCTTACGAAATCACGCTTTTCCTGAATAGGTAACTTTTTACTAATTTATCAACCTGAAAAGGGTGCATCAAAGTTTTGGTGCACCCTTTTTCGTGCCTGCCCGCCAGATTAGTGAACCGGCATTGATGTAGTATTTAAGCTGTATCATTTATCTAAATACTCATCATCCTAGGTACATCCTAGGTAGATACTAGGTAGATC
>JACMJX010000053.1 GCA_014380425.1 Chitinophagaceae bacterium
AGGAAATGCTCGACTTCTGCTCCAGACATAATATAGTAGCTGATATTGAACTTATTAGCGTTCATCAGATCAACGAAGCTTACGAGCGGCTGCTAAAAGGCGATGTGCGGTACCGTTTTGTAATTGATATGGCTTCGCTTAAAGAGTAAACATTGACAGTTCTCCAACGGCCGTCGCTTCAATTTTTTAAAAATCATCCTAGTTTTATTTTCCGGCCCAATTGGTTTTTCATGGTGAGTAACGCTTGCTTTTTGTTCTTCATTAAGCCTTTCACCGGCTAATCTACTCGATTTCTGCAGAAACAGTAAATCGATTTTCAGGCTAACCCATAGGGGTCCAAGTTCCAGAAGCCAGTTCATACAGAACGGAAGCTGACAGAATGTTGTGCACCATAAGTAAGTGGAGGCTATAAATCGGATAGAGAATACTCTTATTTTACCAATAAAAATCAACAAAATGTCGAATTTTCATCCTTGTCTTATCCTTGCTCTATCCTTGTCTTATGACTGTTCGTAAGTTTTTGCGCAATTTGTAGTAAAAATAAGGTTGAAAAATCAACCTTTATAAAATACTAATCGGAGCTGATCCTTAGAAGTGTATCTTAAAAAGAAAGCCCTGATGTAGAAACATCGGGACTTCGGTATTTGGATCTGATTAGTTTCTATTGCAAATATATTAAATTAAAGTTCATATCCAAATTCCGCTGTCGTATTTTTTTCTCTTTCCCTAAGAAGACTTTCGGTATCGTTTTAACCAGTAGGTTTTCAGCAATATTTGCTATTGCAACTCCCGCTATTGCCATTTTAAAATCTCTGCTGCTTTTTTACCACCCTCGCAAAACAGAAGATCAAGAATGGAGAGATGGGGCCTAAAACCACCCCGCTCTTCAAAAACCTGGCGATACACCATTTTCGGTGCCGCTACAGTTGCTAACCCGAAAGCAGGATCTCTCGGAGTGATCTTCCCCCTCCAATCCTTTATACCCTCACCTTCATATTCCTTCCGGTATTCCCTTGAGTATTCAAATCTCGCTGGAACCCTGAGCTGCTTAAAACTCCACTCGAGACACGCCTTATTCCAATCGCTCAACAGCAAAAATTCTGTTTGAAAAAGTACTGCCAGTTCGTCATGGTAATATTCAAACCAAGGGGAACGATTGTAGCTGGAAACGATTCCCCTCCAATGCGCCCTTTGCCATTTTTCCGCTCTGCTGATTCTGACTTCACAAAACGGAGTGCGCTGCGTTCTTCCTCCTTCAACTGGAACTGATAAAACAATCACTCCATTCGCACCTGAAATAGCGCACCTGTTATGAAAACTCATTTTTCTATAGTTTTCATATTGGTCAAAAATAATATGTGAGCTATTTAATAAATAATTATAGTAGTTTATATTTCCAAAGTACTGTAAATCAATTATTAGCATTCTATATCTAGTATTTTGTCATAATCAGACGATGTTCATGCAAATAGTTTGTTGCAATGGTTACCATGCTCCTTTTATAATATTTTAAAAAAAGTGGATTAAATTTATAAATAGTTGACAAATAACATTTTATATAAAATAAATATACCTAAAAATAATAGGCTAACGTATTTACTTTCTAATTAGGTTTAGTTTTTCGTAAAGCTAACAATGTTAGTCATCAAATGGAAATTACAAAAGCTTGTTTAAAGGACTTAAAATAATTCTACGTACTTTGTACTGCAAAATAATTAGAGGTAAAATGAGGCACTCCTATTTCGTTACAGCTATGGTATTTACTGCATGGATCATCGTGACAGTTGGCTGTCTTAAACCGAAAGCTCCTGTTTACTATGACTTTGTCAATTTTAAAATAGATTCTATTGGAAAAGTCCAGTCTGTCGTTTCGGCAGAATTGAAGTATTTTAATCCCAATAATTACAATCTCCAATTGAAGCAGGGAGAAGTAGATGTTTACCTGAATCAGAAATTGGCAGGGCATTCCGTACTGGACTCCATGATACTGATTCCAAAAAAAGATACGTTTTATCTGCCGGTAAAAATGCGGGTGAATATGAGTGCAATTTTCTCCAATGCCCTTAATATTCTGCTTAACAATGAGATGGACATTAAACTCCAGGGCAAGGCAAAAGTGGGTAGATCCGGCATCTTTATGAACCTCCCTATCCTCTATGAGGGGAAGCAGCGCATTCCGCTCTAAAGTTCATTTAATGGCGATCTAGGAAGCCTCCCTTGACGTGTAAGGTGTTGAAGTGTATTTGTCCCTCGGCTTACGCTATGCGTACGGACGGGCACAAAAAAGGCCGTCTTGTTGAGACGGCCTGTAAATATTTTCTGCTAAGTATTAAGATTTTTTCTTGCAACAACCTGGCAATTTATCGAAGGATTCCGGATTGGCAATTACATCATCAGCGTCATAACCAACATTGGCAATCCCGGTTTTTATATTTTCTACCGTAGTTCTGTCTGTCCAGTAGGTCACTTTTGTTGTCTTTCTCTTATAATCCACCACCGTTTTCGTTACGCCTTCTTCCCGGGCCATAAAGTCCTCGATCTTCTTTTTACACATTTCGCACTGAACGGTGGGGGTTTTGATGGTCACCGTCTGAAGTGATTTTTTTGCCTGCGCCATACTAACCGTAGTGCCGGCAATCAGCAGAAATAAAACCAGTTTGAGTTTTTTCATATTTCAGTATTTTAATCAAATTTAGTAATTATCTACACAGCTTCCCAATTTGCGGGGTCTTTGCTCCAATTTAACAAAACCTGTTGCTGATTTTCGGACACAATTCCCTTTTCTATCGCCATCTCAATTAGGTAATTATAAGTGGTTAGGGGTATCAAGGGTACTTTAGCCAGCTCGAATGCCTCTCTGGCTACCTCGAAGCCATAAGTAAAGATCGATACCATGCCGCTCACTTCCAGCGTGGCCTGCCGGAGTACATCGACTACCTGAAGGCTGCTCTTGCCGGTGGAAATCAGGTCTTCAATTACAACCACTTTTGCATTTTCTTCATAAAAGCCTTCGATCTGGTTGCCCAAACCATGCTCCTTTGGCTTGGGCCGTACATATATAAAAGGTAATTTCAACTGATCCGCAACCATCGCTCCCCAGGGGATGCCTGCCGTTGCCACCCCGGCCAAAACCTCCGCCTCGGGGAAGCGCTCGAATACCACATTGCACATCTCAGACTTTATGAATTCCCGGATATAAGGAAAGGAAAGCACTTTCCTATTGTCGCAATAAATTGGACTTTTCCAGCCACTAGCCCATGTAAAAGGAGAGCCGGGATTCAACTTTATGGCGTTAATTTGTAATAGCTTTTCGGCGATGGCTTTTTCATTTGTCATGCCGCGAAAATAAGAAAATGTATAAACTATGTACGTGAAGATCTACTTTGATAACAGGCCGCTCTTTATTTGTAACGAGATAACTCCTGAAATAGAACCTTACACACACCATAAAGACGCATTTCTTATTGATGAATTATCATTAACCGCACTTGGCTCCTTTATCCAGGAAATGAATCAGCAACAAACCCATTCCGGAATTATCATACACCATGATCTAACGGCTGCGAAAAAAGCCTTTTTCAAGTACTTTGAAGTGATACAGGCGGCTGGAGGGTTGGTTTATAATGAGCACTCCGAAGCACTGTTTATTCTCAGAAGGGGTAAATGGGACCTTCCTAAAGGTAAACTGGACGAGGGCGAAACACTCGAGGAATGTGCTATAAGGGAAGTTGAAGAAGAAACAGGCCTGCGGAAAATAGCACTGGCGAATTTCCTTCTTACCACTTACCATACCTATTATCAAGATGGCAAACAGATTCTTAAAGAAAGCCACTGGTACAAAATGGAAGTAACCGGCGATCAGGAGCTTGTTCCTCAAACGGAAGAAGACATTACTCAAACACGCTGGGTAAAAAAGGAGGAATGGAACAAGCTCCTATCCAATACTTTTCCTTCTATAAAGGATGTACTTCTTTCGCTATAATAGATACTATCAAAGAGATTTCACTACCGGTTCCGGCAAAAACTGCGTTGCATCGCCGCCATTTCTTATTACATCTCTTACCAGGGTAGAAGCAACGGATGTGTATTGTGGCAGACAGGTGAGAAAGATTGTTTCAATATCTTTATCAAGGCTTCTGTTCATATCGGCAATTGCTTTTTCATATTCAAAATCATTTACGTAACGAATACCCCTCAATATAAAATTAGCATTTACATTTCTGCAACACTCTACTGTTAGTCCCTCATAAACAACTACTTCCACTCTGGGATCCTGTCTGTAAATTTCCTGTATCCAGAGCTGCCGCTGTTCTTCAGAGAACATCGGTGCTTTGTTAATGTTGCGGCCGATCCCGATTATGAGTTTATCGAAAAGGCGAAGAGAGCGATTGATGATATCCAAGTGACCAATAGTAATAGGATCGAATGTTCCCGGGAACAAAGCAATTCGTTGCATTTTATTGAATTTAGTTTTGCTGCACTTTTCCACCGCCCAATAGGTATAATACGGCCATTCTTACGGCAACGCCATTCTCTACCTGTTGTAAAATAATGGATTGTTTGCTATCTGCCACATCACTATCTATCTCAACACCCCGGTTGATAGGGCCTGGATGCATCAGGATAATTTCTTTACCGATACTATCCAGTAATTCCCTTTTTACGCCATAAGCAAGGTTGTATTCTCTCAAAGAGGAAAAAAGTACTTGATTCTGGCGTTCAAGTTGTATTCTGAGTACGTTGGCAACATCGCACCACTGAAGGGCTTTTTTTAAGTTGTATTCTACTTTAACCCCAAAAGCTTCTTCCATATATTTAGGGATTAGTGTAGGCGGACCGGAAACCATCACTTCTGCTCCCATCTTCTTAAGCAGGTAAATATTACTAAGTGCCACCCGCGAATGCATGATATCTCCTATTATCGCGATTCTTTTTCCCTCTAGCCCTCCTAGATTTTCCCTTATGGAGAACGCATCCAGCAGTGCCTGGGTAGGATGTTCATTAATTCCATCGCCTGCATTGATGATGGCAGCGGGGATATGTTTCGCAAGAAAATGGGGAGCGCCGCTGGCACTATGTCGCATTACTACAAGGTCCACTTTCATGGAAAGAATATTATTGACGGTATCGAGCAGGGTTTCTCCTTTTGAAACAGAAGATGCACTGGCAGCGAAATTGATAGTATCAGCGCTTAAACGTTTCTCCGCCAGCTCGAAGGATATTCGCGTACGGGTGGAATTTTCATAGAACAAATTGACAATAGTAATATCGCGCAGGGAGGGCACTTTCTTTACGGGTCTTTGCAAGACTTCCTTAAACTGTATGGCGGTATCTAAAATAATCTGAATGTCCTGAGGCTGGAGATCTCTAATGCCAAGAAGATGTTTTGTACTTAGTTGCATTAAGACGCAAAGCTATAGTAAAAATATAAAAGACGGAAAAGATATTCGCTTCCTCTAACTACATAAGCACAACTTCTTCCCTGTCATCCTTTTCCTTCCAGAAAACCCTTACTTTTTGTGAAATGATGGAATCTATCGACTTGCCTACATAATCCGGCTGAATCGGAAGCTCCCGGCTATACCTTCGATCGATCAGTGCGCAGAGTTCAACTTTAGAGGGTCTGCCATAATCCAGCAAGGCATCGAGGGCAGCACGAATGGTGCGGCCTGTGTACAATACATCATCTATCAACACTACTTTCTTGTTCTCTATACTGAAAGGAATCCTGGTTTGGTTGGCTAAATGTAGTTCTTCGCGTATATCGTCGCGATAAAAAGTGATATCGAGAATGCCGTAATCCAGCTTTTTTCCGCCAGTCTGTTTCTCCAGTTCCCGGGCCAGCCTGTTACTTAGGTACACACCTCTCGGTTGCAAGCCAATCAGGGCTAAATTGGCCGTATCCAGATGGTTCTCCAGTATCTGGTGACAAAGGCGTTGTATAGTCAAGTCTAGCTGATGTTCGGTAAGGATAGTCTTCAAACCGTTTAATTTTTATAAAAATAATGAAAGTTGGCCTTTACCAACCCGGAGTACCGCTGTTTTTTAGCCATCATTAATTCCGCACATCACTCCTCTCCTAAAAAAGCGTATCTGTAATCCTCTGCCGGATGGAATGTTTCTTTAATAGTACGCGCACTTAACCACCTGTAAAGATTCAGTATAGAACCTGCCTTATCGTTCGTGCCGCTTCCACGTGCACCGCCAAAAGGCTGTTGCCCTACAACCGCACCAGTTGGTTTATCATTAACATAAAAGTTTCCAGCAGCATCACGGAGCTTGCGGGTGGCAAGTTCAACGGCGCTTCGATCTTGTGCGATTATTGAACCTGTTAATGCATACTGGGAAGTGGTGTTCACCAGTTCAAGTGTTTCCTCAAACGCATCGGCTTCATAAACAAAAATAGTAAGTACAGGCCCGAAAATCTCTTCGCACATGGTAACATACAAAGGATCCGTTGTTTCTATTACGGTAGGCTCTATAAAATAACCTTCGCTCTTGTCATAATTACCTCCTGCCCATATCTTCAGACTGTTGTCACTCTTTGCCTGGTCGATGTATGAAGTGATCTTGTCAAAACTTCTTTCGTCGATAACGGCATTAATGAAATTGGTGAAGTCTTCCACCGTTCCCATTTTAAAACTTTTTATGCCGGCAATCACTTGTTCCTTTACGGCTGCTGCAAGATTCGAGGGGATATAAGCTCGGGACGCGGCAGAGCATTTCTGCCCCTGGAACTCGAAAGCCCCCCTTAGTAAGGCAGTAGCCACCACCTTCGGATCAGCGCTTTTATGCGCTACCACAAAGTCCTTGCCCCCTGTTTCACCTACTATTCGTGGATATGACTTGTAATACTTCATATTACGCCCAATTGTTTCCCACATCGAATTGAACACACTTGTAGAACCTGTAAAGTGAACGCCGGCAAAATCTTTATGACTGAAACATATTTGTCCGAGTAAGGGGCCATCAACATAAATTAGATTGATAACGCCGTCGGGCAGGCCAGCTTCTTTCAGTATCCGCATAAAAAACTGGGCACTATAGATTTGAGTGTAAGCTGGTTTCCACACCACTACGTTACCACACATAGCCGCAGATGTGGGAAGATTACCGCCTATGGCAGTAAAGTTGAAGGGAGTGACCGCGAGCACAAAACCTTCAAGCGGGCGATACTCCATGCGGTTATGCATCCCCGCCCCGCTTATGGGCTGCTGACGGTATATTTCGCTGAGGAAATGAACATTGAACCGTAAGAAGTCGATCAGTTCACAAGCGGCGTCAATCTCTGCCTGGTAAACATTTTTACCCTGGCCTAACATCGTAGAACCAGTCATGTAGGTACGGTACTTTGTAGCGATTAGGTCGGCAGCTCTTAAAAATATATTAGCCCTGCTTTCCCAGCTCATGGCACTCCATTCTTCCCTGGCTCCCAGTGCAGCAGTAATCGCCTCTTGTATATGCTGTTCAAACCCCTCGTTGAAATGGCCAAGTGTATGGGCAATTTCATGTGGTGGCCGAATAGCTATTTTCTTGTCTGTGTAAACTTCCTGGCCATTTATGAACATCGGGATATTCATCGACTGCCCCTTTAGTTCTGCCAGTGTTTTTTTCAAGGCGATTTTTTCCGGTGATCCGGGTGCATAATTTAGCACGGACTCATTGACAGGCAAGGGATAATTGAAATAACCAAGATTCATAATTATGGTAATTATATCGATTTAATAAATTAGTATGTAATGTAAGCGATTTTTATCCTGCGACAGGATTTGTCTCTTTTTCCATCATCAGGTAAGCTTTGATGAAGCCATCCAGTTCACCATCCATGACAGGCTGCACATTACCCACTTCAAAGTCGGTGCGGTGATCCTTAATCATCTTATATGGGTGAAACACATAGCTGCGGATCTGGCTACCCCATTCTATCTTCTTTTTATGGGCGTTATTGGCATTCTTGATCTCCTGACGTTTGCGCATTTCTTCTTCGTAGAGACGGCTCTTCAGCATTGTCATAGCCTTATCTCTGTTCTCACCCTGCGTCCTGGCCTGCTGACATTCCACAATGATGCCAGACGGCTTGTGGGTGAGACGCACAGCCGTTTCAACCTTATTGACGTTCTGCCCTCCAGAACCACCACTCCTGAAAAATGCCCATTCCACATCTGCAGGATTTACTTCTATCTCGATCGTATCGTCTATAAGTGGATATACATAAATGCTCGCAAATGAAGTATGCCTCCTGGCGTTGCTATCAAATGGCGATATCCTGACGAGACGGTGCACTCCGCTTTCAGACTTCAGGAACCCGTAGGCGAACGATCCCTCCAATTGCAAAGTAGCGCTTTTAATGCCGGCTCCATCCCCATCCTGCCAGTCGAGCTGCGTAACCGACCATCCCTGCTTCTCTCCATACATACGGTACATGCGGGCTAACATTTCTGCCCAGTCCTGGCTTTCCGTGCCCCCCGCACCACTGTTTATCTGCACCACAGCAGGCATTTCATCTTCAGGTGCGTTAAGCGTGCTTTTAAATTCAGCTTCCTCGATGTTCGCCAGAGCCTGCGCATAAGCTTCTTTTACCTCCGCTTCAGAAGCCTCGCCTGCCTTCCAGAAATCGAACAGCACAGCAAAATCTTCCACTGAAGTCTCCACATTCTCGTAGAGCTTTACCCAGTACTCACTCAGCTTGATATCTTTTAGAATGGAAGTGGCTCTTTCATTATCGTTCCAGAAGCCCGGAGCCAGAGTGAATTGCTTATCCTGGCTTATTTTATCGCGACGAGTCGGCACGTCAAAGAAACCTCCCCAATCCCACCACACGGGATCTCATATCCTTAAGTTGCTCTTGTGTCATAGCCTGCAAAGATAATGAGATTACCCAAAGTATTCAAAACGACTCCGGAACAAGAAATTCTACGTTTAGTATATTTTTTTTACTTTGCAGCGCAACAAAATAAATGCTATGCAGTCCCCTCAAAAATACCCGTACGGTACTTTGCACTTAGGAGGGTCTTTTGTTGCCTTTGATCATGCCGACCCGCATGGCTAACCTAAAATTTAATATGTCGAAGAACGAAGATCACTTATACGTCACGTCTGAAATAGGAACACTGAGACGCCTGCTGGTGCATAGCCCTGACAGCGGTCTGGGGAAAGTAGTACCCTCAAAAGCGCAGGACTGGCTTTTTGAAGATATCGTACATCTGGAAACCATCAGGAAGAAGGAGTATGACTTTTATACCAAAATACTTCTCTACTTCCTCGATCCTGAAAAGATCCGGGGAAGACTGGAGAGTATTGATGCAGAAGAAAATAAACGTAATTTTTATAAGCCCGATCACGAAGCCTTCTTCCGTTCGGAAAAAGTTATAGAGCTGCAATGGCTGCTTGGCGAGATTCTTGAAGACGGGCCGATCCGCTCCAAGTTGGTGGCATCGGTATGTGCAATTGAGGCCTGCTCGTATGAAACGGAAAATGAACTGTACGAACTAAGCGGACCTGAATTATCGAAAGTATTCATTACAGGTTCCTTTAGAGACGGCAGAATGCTTTTTGCACCCATACCCAATTTCATTTTTACAAGAGATATCGGCATCGTGATCAATGACCATATCCTGCTTAACAAGCCCGCAACGCAGGCGCGTACGCGTGAGGCGCTGCTTGCCAAATATATTTTCTTTAATCATCCCCTGTTTAAAGCATACCATAACAATGTTATAGAAATACCCGATACATTCAATCATTTTCTTTTGCCTAAAGAGGGTGACGATAAAAGGGTATCGCTTGAAGGCGGCGACGTAATGGTGATAACTAAAGACCATCTTATTATCGGTGTAAGCGAACGTACCACTATGGAGGCGGCACATCAGGCTATCAAATGCCTTTTCAAAAAGAATATCGTTAAGAAAATTACCGTTGTGAAGATTCCGAAGAAGAGGGACTACATGCATATCGACACCGTGTTTACCCAGGTAAAGAAGAACGTATGGGTAATGCTGGGCGTGTTTTCTAAAAAAGCGATCAAGCATGAAGATGCTGACGAGATTGAACGCATACTCCAGGGCGCTCGTAAAGAAGAAAAAATACGGATCATACAGTTCCGGAAAAAAGACCTGGAAAACCCCCAGTATTTCGACAACCTGGAAGACCTTCTGGTAGACATCAGTGAGAACGATCTGAAATGTGAAGAGAAGACGGTCTTCATCTATTCAGGTAATAACGAATTCCCATTCGATGCAAGGGAACAGTGGACTGATTCCTGTAACCTGCTCGCGCTAAGGGAAGGTGTTGTGCTCGGGTACGACCGCAACGATAAAACAATAGAGGCATTTAAAGAAAAGGGTTTCAACATTATTCATGCGCATGAGCTTATTGAAAAACTGGAAAGTGGTATATTGGACACTGATAAAATAAAAGATACGCTTATATTAATGCCTTCAGCCGAACTTTCAAGAGCACGGGGTGGTTTTCATTGTATGAGCATGCCTTTGTTACGAGATGAGATTTAATTTATGCAAACAACATCACAGATACTAATGATCCGCCCTGTGAACTTTAGTTTCAATGCAGAAACTGCCGTAAACAACTCTTTTCAGATAAAGGGTAACAATACGGAAGTGCAGCAGGAGGCGGAAAAGGAATTCGATCTGTTCGTAACGGTGTTGCGGGCCGAAGGAGTGCAGGTAACGGTGGTAGATGATACCCCCCATCCTTACACGCCAGACTCCTTGTTTCCGAACAATTGGGTTTCTTTCCACGAGGACGGCACTGTATTTCTGTATCCAATGTTCGCAGCAAACAGAAGGTTAGAACGAAAACCGGAAATTTTACAGGTAATACGACAGCGTTTCTCCATCAGTAGCTTGGTAGATCTTTCCGGATTGGAGGAGAAAAGCCTCTTTCTTGAAGGAACGGGAAGTATGGTACTGGATCGTGAAAGCAAAATAGCGTACGCCTGTCTTTCTCCTCGTACAAGTCCGGAAGCTTTGAAAATCTGGGAAGAGGGGTCTGGCTACACATCTATTACTTTCATGGCTACCGATGCTAAAGGGAGGAATATTTATCACACCAATGTAATGATGTGCGTAGCCGATACTTATGCCGTAGTTTGCCTGGACTGTGTACCGGATGATGCAGAACGAAAGAAGCTTACAGAGCAGCTGGAGCACTCTGGTAAAAAGATCGTGGCAATAAACAGAGATCAGATGAACTGTTTTGCAGGAAACATGTTGCAGGTGAACAATAAATATAATGAGGAGCTACTGGTAATGTCATCCCAGGCGTATAACGCCCTTGAAGACTGGCAAACAAAAAAACTGCTGGAATTCAACCGCATTGTACATTCGCCCCTTGATACAATCGAACGAAACGGAGGTGGAAGTGCCCGGTGCATGATTGCAGAAGTGCATTTACCAGTACAGGCTCATGAGTATTAAAAATTACCTTACTTTTGAAACTTCTAAGTTTCATTAGCAGATTTTAAACGATTAAGCCCGATAGTTGAAAAATCTTTAAACAAAAACTATCTGAATTGATGGCCCACAAAGAAGTAACGAAAATAGGCGTTTTAACCTCCGGAGGAGATGCGCCTGGCATGAATGCGGCGATAAGAGCAGTGGTAAGAACAGGTATCTATCATGGATTGGAGGTTTTTGGAATTACAAGAGGATATAGCGGATTAATTGACGACGATATTACTAAGATGGAATCTCGCTCGGTGGCGAATATTATACAAAGAGGCGGAACCATTCTCAAAACCGCCCGTTGTAAGGAATTCTTCGACCACTCCGGCCGCCAGAAAGCATATGAGAACCTTTGCAAAAGGGGAATCAACGGACTGGTAGTTATAGGTGGTGACGGATCTTTTAAAGGGGCCCTTAAATTCAGCCAGGAATTCGATATTCCCTGTATAGGACTGCCTGGTACAATAGACAAAGACATTGCCGGCACAGACTTTACAATCGGCTTTGATACAGCCGTAAATACTGCGGTAGAGGCTATCGACAAGATACGGGATACAGCAGATGCACACGACCGACTTTTTATTATTGAAGTGATGGGACGCGACGCTGGCTATATCGCCTTACACAGCGGTATTGCTACCGGTGCCGAACACATTCTCATCCCGGAAAGAAAAACAGATATAGAAAATGTGGTACAATCCCTGCTTGAAAAGGAAAAACGACGTAAACTCGTAAACATGATCGTAGTGGCTGAAGGCGATAACTTCGGCGGTGCAGAAGATGTGGCCAAGCATATAAAGGAAAAATTACCCGCTGCGGATATAAGAGTTTGTATTCTGGGGCATATACAGCGGGGAGGATCACCGAGTTGTATAGACAGGCTGATAGCGAGCCGTATGGGCTATCATGCCGTGGAAAGCCTCATGCTCGGACGCTTTAACGTAATGGTGGGTGTATTGAATAATAAAATGAACTACACTCCCCTCGAAAAAGCCGTCAAAAGCAAACAGCGAATCAGTGACGAGTGGATGAGGATAGTCAAGATCCTGGCCAGTTAAAATTAAAATACTAAAATAATATTAATCCCGATGTCAAAGAACAGTTCAAAGTACCTGTACGAATCAATGGATAAGCAGGCCGGTATTCATCACAACTTCCACCGCACAAAGATTGTAGCTACTGTAGGTCCAGCTTGCGATACCTATGAAAAGCTGCTTGATCTGGTAAGAGTAGGTGTCAACGTTTTCCGCCTTAACTTCTCTCACGGTGCGCATGAAGACAAAAGAAGTATTATCGAGCATATTCGCAATATCAACAAGAACGAGCCGTATAATATAGCCATACTGGGCGATCTGCAAGGCCCTAAACTCCGCGTGGGCGAAATCGAGAACAACGCATTGCATGTAGTGCCGGGTGATATACTCACTTTCACCAATACCAAGCTGGTAGGCAACAAAGAGCGGATCTACGTCTCCTACCCCGATCTGCATCTGGACGTTAAAGTGGGCAATAAGATCATGATCGATGATGGCAAGCTGGAAGTAAAAGTTATTGACATCGAAAAGAACAACGATGTAAAAGTGCAAGTTCTGCTCGGCGGAGTCATCTCTTCTAAAAAAGGGGTTAATCTCCCTGATACAAAAATCTCCCTCCCTGCACTCACGGAAAAGGATCTGGCCGATCTTGAATTCATCATCGAACAGAAACTTGACTGGGTAGCGCTCTCCTTTGTGCGGAAAGTAAAAGACATTGTGCTGCTTCGTGGCAAATTGCAGGAGAAAAACAGCAAAACCAAGATCATTGCTAAAATAGAAATGCCGGAAGCGCTCACTAATATCCGTGATATCATCGTTGAAAGTGATGCTATCATGATAGCTCGTGGTGACCTGGGAGTAGAACTTCCTGTAGAACAGGTTCCCCTGATACAACGGCAACTGATCCGCAAATGCATTCACCGTGGCAAACCGGTAATTGTTGCCACGCAAATGATGGAGAGCATGATCGACCGCAGCAAACCCAACAGAAGCGAAATTACCGATGTGGCCAACGCAGTACTTGAAGGTGCTGATGCAGTTATGCTGAGTGGTGAAACTGCCACCGGGCAGCACCCATCGCTTGTAGTGGAAACGATGTGCAAGATCATTCGTGAGGTTGAAAACACGGAATACCGGTACAACAGGGAGGATGATTTGATACCCCAACCCCACTCTCCTTCTTTCCTGAGTGATGCCATCTGTTACAATGCCTGTAAAATAGCAAGAGATGTAAACGCTGAAGCATTGGTTGGAATGACGCAAAGTGGTTACACGGCGTTTATCTTAAGCAGCTACCGCCCCAAATCGCCCTTATACATTTTCAGTAAGGAAAGAAGCCTGATCAATCAGCTTAGCCTCAGCTGGGGAGTAAGGGCATTCTTTTACGATGAAGAGGAAAGCCTCGATGATATTATCGAGGATCAGATAGAGATTCTCAGAACCAGAGGGTTTATAAAAACAGGAGATGTAGTGGTGAATACCGGAAGTACACCTATCCAGCATCACCTGCCGACGAATGTGCTCAAGATCACTAAGGTTAGTTAAAAAATTAATTTCAATCACTTTCATATGCAGCCTTTGAGGCAGTGGTAGTGTGAATGGCTTTTTTATAATATAAACTTGCATATATGCGAATAGCACTACTGTTTCTCCTGCTGCCTTTTACTCATGTAGTACTTGCCCAGGAGCCGGATATCATCCCTCGTCCTGTTGAAATCAAAAGCCCTGCTCAGCCCGGTAAATTCATGATCACAACGAGTACTTCGATAGTGCTTCAAGGTGCCGGACTCGAACAGTCAGCTGATTTTCTAAAAGATTATCTTCGTACCTATCATGGCGTAAATCTGTCTGTGGTAAAGAACGCGAAGACGAAAAACGCTATTCTGCTGAATTACGAACGCACAAATAAAGCCATTCCCGGAGGCTATAAGCTGGAAGTAAAGTCAGGTTCTATAAAGATATCGGGCGATAATGAGGAAGGTGTTTTTTACGGCATCCAAACCCTTATCCAACTGCTTCCGGTAGCCCCCAATAAGATGGCAGGAGCACCTGTGTCTTTTGTGCAGATTACCGACTACCCAAGATTCTCTTACCGGGGACTCCATCTCGATGTATGCCGGCACTTTTTTCCCGTTTCCTATCTGAAGAAGTATATCGACTATATAGCGCTTCATAAAATGAACTATTTCCACTGGCATCTTACTGATGATCAGGGATGGCGGATAGAAATAAAAAAGTATCCCCTTCTTACGGAAGTGGGCGCCACCCGGCATGGCACTATAGTGGGTCGGTATCCGGGAAAGACAAATGATAGTATACGATACGGCGGATTTTATACGCAAGACGAAATAAGAGATGTTGTCAAATATGCCGCTGCAAGATACATCACCGTTATTCCGGAAATCGAATTACCCGGTCACGCTTCCGCTGCTATTGCCGCTTATCCCAAACTGAGCTGCTTCCCCGAAGAAAGAACCCTGCCACCGGCTAAAAGTCCCTGGTGGAGCGGAGACACCACCGGAAAGCAGCTGCAGCAGACATGGGGCGTTTTCCCGGATGTATTCTGCCCCAGCGACTATACATTTCAGTTCCTTGAAGGTGTGCTGGACGAGGTAGTAGAACTCTTCCCTGCTAAATACATCCATATTGGCGGCGACGAATGCCCGAAAGACAATTGGAAACGTTCCGAATTCTGCCAGAATCTTATCAAGGAACGGGGACTGAAAGACGAACACGGTTTGCAAAGTTATTTCATCCAACGGATGGAAAAATACCTGAACGGAAAGGGAAAACAAATCATTGGCTGGGACGAAATCCTTGAAGGCGGTCTTGCCCCTAATGCAACTGTTATGAGCTGGCGAGGGGAGCAAGGAGGCATCACCGCTGCCAGCCAGGATCATTACGTTATAATGACCCCAAGCAGTCACCTCTATTTCGATCACAAGCAACAAACAAAGGAAGATTCCGTGACAATAGGCAACTACACTCCCGTAGAAAAAATCTATGGCTACGAGCCCATTTCCGTAAAACTACCCGAGGGAAAAGAACAGTTTATACTTGGAGCACAAGCCAACCTTTGGACAGAATACATCGGTAATACACGTAAACTCGAATACATGCTTTTCCCAAGGATGGCAGCCCTAAGTGAGATGCTATGGAGCCCGAAAGACAAGCGAAACTTCGCCAATTTCGAAAAAAGACTACCCTCCCAACTCAAGAGATATAAACGATGGAACATAAACTACAATGCTGTTCTTAAATAAAAGAATACGGCAAGCTAATATGGCCTTTGTTTTTTTTGCTTTTTATTCAGGAACCCCTTATTTTTGTCGCCCGTTAAGGCTGCGTAGCTCAACTGAATAGAGCATCTCACTACGGATGAGAAGGTTTTAGGTTTGAATCCTAACGCGGTCACTTTTTAAAAGACAAGTATGATTTACATCTGCTTGTCTTTTTTCGTTTTAGCCAATCCGATCACAATGAGTTGATGTAGCCCTTTGGAGTATGGACTTTATGAGCGACAGCCTAGTAGAAGGATGAAAGTTCAGAACGTTCAATGTGGTGGACGATTGCAACCAGGAGGTGTTGGCGATCGAAGTGGACAGTTCATTGTCGTCAAAAAAAGTTATTAGGGTGCTGGATAAGATTGTGCAGCAAAGAGGAAAACCGAAGCAGATACGGGTGGATAACGGCCCAGAGTTCAGAAGTAACTATTTTGAGTGGTGGTAAAGGAAGCGGTATTGCCATCCAGTTTATTTAACCTGGTAGGCGGATGCAAAATGGTTTTATTGAACGATTTAACGGAAGTTACAGAACGGAACTATTAAATGTTTATTTGTTTTTCGACTTGTACGAAGTGCAGGAGTTGACAGCAATGACGATTAGTACTGAAAAGCTGTTTGAGAAATGGGGTACTTGCAATGTAAAGCAGCATTATTACTTACTTTGTTCAATAATTGATTTTAATAGTGGCGCTAATTTACCCGAAATGGGCTGCGGAGCATTATTATTAATAATATTACCATCAGGTCCAATTATAAGATAAACAGGTATGCCATTAGTGATTTTATAATATGCTTGTGCTAACTTGTCGCTATCATATAAGTTTAAGCCCTGCATTTTATATTTTTTAATAGCTTTCTTCCATTTGCCATGATCATCATCTATGGAAATGGAAACAAATGCAACCGGCATATTAACCATTTCATTTATTAATTTGTGCATATATGGAATATTTTCAATACAAGGGCTGCACCAACTGGCCCAAAAATCCAGTACTACATATTTCCCTTTCAGCATAGAAAGACTAACATCGTTACCTGAGGTATCTGGCAAAGAAATATCATGCAACGTCTTAATAGTTTTGAATTTATCAAAGAACACACTATCACTATTTTGTGCCCGAAAGTTCATATCATCTGTTAAAGAATATACTTCTTTTAATATCTCTTTACCAAAATCAGAGCGATTTACACTTTCCGATAACATAGAATAATAGGCTTTTAGAGTATCAATGGGCATTTTTTTGTGATACCTTCGTAATAAATATCCGCTCGCATACGAGTTGGGATTATTTTTTACAAAGGAAAGTGCATTAATAACAATTTGGTTTATTGTTGTATCCATCAACTTCAGCACTTCAGCCTTTTGGTCTTTATTCACCCTTCTTAAAAGATTATCAAGATTAATACGCCTATTAAATAGCTCATCATTATTCTTTGTCCAAGCAAGTTTTTGATTCTCAGCATTAGCTCCTAAAAACTGTTTATTTATAACCGTATCTTTCTTTAACAAATAACTTAACGTCATGTTACCAGGCTCAATAATAAACCTGATAACGCCTGGTCCATCCATATTAATATTATCTAAATCGGTAAACAACAGACCCTCTGTTGCGCGGTTTACAAAGCCTTTGATTAACGCCACACCATTTTTTAGAATAATGGTTTCTGTCTCGCTTGAGTTATTACAATTGTTATAAAAAAATTTAGCCTTTTTGTTGCCTATTCCCTGATAACTAATTTTTAAACTAAACATTTTACAACTGTCATTATTGCCATTTCGTTGAGCATAAACAACTTTATGGGAATATGCTATAATAAAAAAACCTATAACAAACATTTTTATGCGCATGGTATTTAAAATTACAATACATAAAGCCTGCAAATAAATTTATACAGGCTTTATGTATATTTTTGTCTATTGCGTGGTACAATGCCCTGACTTGCCAGTAGAGCCTTTTGTACAATCGGAACCACAAATCTTATCATTACTGCATTCATCCTTTGAATTACAGTTACAAGCTTCCGCAGAGCCGCCTCCATCGCCGCTTCCTGCCATAATTTTTTTCATTTCAGCCCTGCTTAATTTGCCTTGTATGTTTGCTAAGGATGAGAAGGTTTTAGGTTTGAATCCTAACGCGGTCACTTTTTAAAAGACAAGTATGATTTAATCTGC
>JACMJX010000054.1 GCA_014380425.1 Chitinophagaceae bacterium
AACCGATTGGAGCAAGACCATATTCCGGCAGTATCAGAGATCATAACTTCTGCTGAATAGCGAACTACCGAAGCTCTGTTATAGCTGTTGGATAAGAAGCCAGTGCCAGTTCTGGTTCCTCTATCTCCGGATGCCACAATTTCTCCCATTCAAAACTGTAAAATCCCTTGAAAGCTGCCTTATCCAATGCAGTGATAGCTGCTTTTAAAGGAGCCACTCCTTTTCCTATCAATACATACTTCATGTGCTCGCTCTCCCACACTACGTCTTTCACGTGCACATGATAAATATAACTCTGTAACTTGTCGAATACCTGCCCGGGAGCTTCTTTGGTCACTGACCACATATTCACGATATCCCAGATCATCCCTGTATGTTCGCTTTCTGCGTGATGCATTACGTATAAGAGGTCATCTATGTACACAAGGTCACCATGCGACTCCACTAATACCCGCACCTTACTGCCTTTGGCATATTCGCCCAGCGCCCGCAAGTTTTCCGTAACGGTATCCAGGGATCGCTTGCGGTCTGCACCGGGCAGCAGTTTTTCCGGGAAAACACGTACATAAGGACAGTCAAGCCGCTGCGCAAGATCAATAAACTTCCTCGCCTCGTCCATGTTCTTTTCCTTATTCGTTTTGTCCTCATGATGCAACTGGGCAGAGGAGCCTAAACCGGCCAGAGTAAGACCATTATCGGAGATCAATCGTTTTGTGTTGCCGATATTAGCAGTACTGAAATGAGAAAGGTTGGGCAGATCAAGCATCCCTGCGATCACCCGGATCTCGATTCCCTGGTACCCGTTACTTGCAGCAAACTGCACTACTTCCGGCAAATCCCACTTGGGGCAGCCCAGTGTCGAAAAAGAAAGCCGCATTTTTTCTTTAGGCCTGCTAAAAGACATGCCACCAAAAGCCATCATGCCCGCTACAGCAAGTCCCGATTGTCTTATAAAATTGCGTCTATGAAATAGCATCTTGTACGTTTTTTATGTGTTACTTTTTTCGATTTTTATCTTTGTCTTATCCTTGTTCTATCCTTGTCTTATCCTTATTCCGACGTTTTGAAGCAATAAACCCATTTATCACCCTTTCGCCCCAGGGTAGAATCAGGAGGCGCTCCTCCCTGTTTCTAAGCGCAGTCCTGCAATGTTTACAATGACAGATGCAATATAGAATGAAAAGAAAGCATTTTTATAACAATTACGTGAGCATACATAAAATAGGTCGTGAAACCCCTATTTTACATCGTGAAACATTTTAAGCAAATTTCAGCCTTTTTTATTTACTCTATATTTGTTTTAGGAGAAAAAGTGTGCTATCAACTCTGTTATGTGTATCCTGTTAACTAGCAGGCCTGTGGCTTACACGAAATAAACAGTAGTTGGCATAACTACCCACTCCTTTAGTCTGAATTGCCACCGCATCCCATCTACGCGGCTTGATATCTTTGTGTAGACAAATCAAAAAATACACATCATGCTACATAACAAAATTGCCGTGGTATTTGCAGCAGGCGGGGCTATCGCCGGAGCCGTGGCCAAATCATTTGCTGGTAAAGGTGCAAAAGTATACTTGGCAGCACGACGCCTTTCAGCAGCAGAAGCCCTGAGAGCCGAAATAAAAGCCTCCGGCGGATGGGCTGAAGCCATGCAGGCTGATGCATTAGACGAACAAGCTATCAATGCCGTATTTGAGAAAGTAGTTGAAGACAATGGAAGACTGGATATTGTGTTCAACGGTATAGGATTGAGGCCTGTCGACAGCCAATACGGAGTACCTTCTTCCGCACTTTCCTTCGAAAACTTCTTGAAGCCATTGTCTACCATCGTCGGCTCGCAATTCCTTACGTCCAGGGCGGCGGCTAAATTTATGATGGCTTCTAAATCCAAGGGCACTATCCTCACTCTTTCATCCAGTCTTTCACGTTCTAAGATTGCATTTATGGCGGGCATTACTGCAGCAAGTACTGGGGTGGAAGGTTTAACCAGGTGCCTTTCTGCCGAATATGGTATGGCGGAAATCAAAGTAATTTGTATAAACCCTACCGGGCTTGGTGAAACCCGCACGATTCAGGAAACTTCCGCTGCCAGCGCAGCTACGATAGGCATCCCCGTGCAGCTTCTTGCGGAAGAAATGTCGAAAAGCTACCTGCTTGGTAAAGCGCCATCTTTGAAAGACGTGGGCAATATGGCAGCTTTTCTGGCATCTGATGAAGGAGCAGTAATGAATAGCCATATTGTAGATGTAGACTTCGGACACCGATCCGTTATATAACCAACAAACTGATGCGGATGATCGTAAAAACAATCTTTCAGGAAGTTATCTTTAATAAAGTAAAGGCTTCCACCTTGTTTGAGCTGTATACCGATCCCATTCAACATGAAGCAGCAACGGGCGCGGCAGCTATTATTTCCGGGCGCCTGGGCGAGCCATTCAATCTGTACAATGGGTTTTGCTTTGGGGAAAACATCGATCTTAAGGTAAATCAGCTCATTATTCAAAGCTGGAGAACGGATGGTTGGCCAGAAGGGTTCGACGATAGTGTTGTGGTAATTAAATTGATCGAACAGGATGAAAACACATTATTATATCTTACCCACGCGAACGTTCCGTCAGCGCTTGCAGCTTCACTTCATAACGGATGGCACCAGTTCTACTGGAATAAATGGAAAGCATATCTGCAGATTAAGAACAGTTCTGGCACCTGATCTTCAAGATAATTAGACAGGTAGCGAGGTAATAGCTTCTGTTACACTTTTGTTTATTATGCCAGGGCTTGGTATTGAACAGTCACTCAAATAGCAGCCGCCGGAGTGGTGATACCGGCGGTTGCTATTCAACTAATACCATTATTGCTTTATCATCTTTTTTGTTACGGTTTGGCCTCCAATATTAATCTTTAGCGCATAAAACCCAGGTGAAAGTGCATCGAGGTCATTGAAGTTGATCTTCCTGTATCCAGGATCGACAGCATAATTGCCGGTCTTTACAATCCTCCCGTAAATATCGATCAAACTTACCTTTATTTCTTCTTTCTCACTGGTTGTCACTTCTACCGTGATGTTTCGTTTAAAAGGGTTCTCCAGGATATTGATGACAGGTTGATCTGATACTGCCCCGGAATTCAGAGCAATCATATTCGTGTATTTACTTCTACCGGTAACCAGGTCCTTGATCAGTATCTTGTAAGTAGTCTTGCCGCTGGCGGCAATCAAATCATTGTAATTGTAAGTGTTTACTCCTTCTTTGTTCTGACTGTTAATAATAGTAACATCTGTGTAATTAACAGCGTCTATGCTTCTTTGAAGAGTATAAGTAGATTGGTTTACCTCGCGCTGCGTTCTCCAGTTGAGGGTATTTCTATTGCTGGTTCTGCTTCCGGTAAATGAAATGAAATCTACCGGCAACACGGCACAATCGAAGATAGTAAGCGATGCTACCGTAGTATCCACATAAGAACAATTCAAGCCGCCAAGATTACCCGAGTTGGAAGCAACTCTAAGTCTGTAACGGCTTCCATTATCGGATGCGCTTGTAATAAAAGGAGGATACTGCACCGTGTACTCGTATTGGCCATCGGGGGCTAAAGTGGGAGTGGTTGAACCGGAATTGGGCGTTGTAGTCCAGGTTGCCCCTGCGTTAGTGCTTCTTTCCCAAACATAAGAGCCATAGTTCTGCTGGAAATACTTCACCGTAGCTTCCATGTTGATGTAATTGTTATTACAGTCTGTAATCCTCGTGGGCGTTACGGATATACCTGGTCCGCAAATGGATAAAGACAAATCGTCCAGTGCCCAGTCATTACCGCCGCCGCCTGAAGAATTATTTCGTATGCTTATGGTAATGTTTTGTTCGCCTGGCTTCGTCTTGAAAATAAAACCTTTTTTTACCCAGCTGCCGGTGAATGCTATATCCCCTGTAGTGTACACGGATTCCCCGTTTACCTCAAAAGTAAGATTGGGCTTTACGCCGGAAGAGTCTCCCGGAAAAGCAGTCCGATAATTAGAGGAAAAAGCGCCATCTCCATCGATATCGCAACCGCAATATTTACAGATGTTTTTCACCCAGGCTGAGAACTCATAAAATGTTTCATCACATAAGTTAGAGATGGGCTGACGCGCCGCCACTCCATTTACATAATCGGCATTTACAACGAGCATATAACCAGCCGATGTATTTACAGGTCTCGATGGGTTACCGGCAGCCTGATTTGTTGCAGATGTATGATCACCACCTATTTCCCAGTTACCGAACACACGGGAAGAAGCTCCATTATAATTAACATTGTTGTTGGTAGCACCGGTGGAACTCGTATTGTTCACGATCGAATAAAAACCATCGTTGGGGGAGTTCGCGTTTATACTCGTAAAGGTGTATCCCGTAACAAGACTGGAATTCGTTGTCCTCGTTTGTGATGTGCCTTGCCCAAATGTTCCGCCATTATCTATAATGGAATTCTGCGAAACCTTATTAACGCAAAGACCCAGATTAGGAGCTACTTTTATAAGAAACGATGGAAGGCGCGCTATTCTATCTACATTATTGAATATATAATGAAAAGCGCCACCAAAGCTATAAAGCTGGGTATTGACCGGAACATTATTAATCCTGATCCTGTAAGACGCCACGATAATACAGGTGCTTCCATAAAAAGATGGTTTGGACACATTGTTGATATAAGGAGCAGAATTTCTATCTATCGACGGGTTGGTGCTGGTTACTTTACCACCCGCATCGTTGGTATGCCCGGCGTTCATCTTCAGGGTTCTGGTAACAGGGTCGTACATACCGGCATCGTCGTTACCTGCATCGGTAAAGGTGCGGAAGGGCACTCCTTCATTGGTAGTAAGCTTCAGAGAGCCTACTACATAGCTGGTATTGGTAGGAATCGTATCTACATATCTTACCAGACCCATAGTACCATTTTGCAAAGCAAAAGTGGATCGCACTTCCAGAATATCTCCTGGCTCAAATGTACCTCCGGAAGCTCCTTTTGTAAGATTCAGATAGCCTTTCCCGGTTTTGAAAACCTGGGCACTGGCCTGGCTGCACAAGAATACAGCACACAGCGTAATTACACTTAGTAGGGTTAGGTGGGGTAGAGATTTATTCATATTTGTATCGGGTTAATCATTATTCAGATAATATGTAATACAGCACAGGAACTGGCCGTACTGTTTTGTACACATTAGGAGAATAATTATATATTTTACTTCTACGGGTTGCTTTCTACATACGGTATTATTGCCTGAACCGATTGGCTCAGATGGATTATTGCTGAGCCTTATACCGCGTTAATTGCTGTGCTAAGATACGATTAAATCTGGCAGGTACAAGTACTGACCCCTGCCTTGTAAACGAAGTGGGTTAGATCTCCGACAAACCGTTTGGTTACTATTGAATTTCCAGTGAATTTCCTTATTTCTAACGTAAATCTACTAAAGATTGCCTAGTAACTTAACTGTATAAAAAAAGCGGCCCTTGATGGTGCCGCTTTTAATGTCTTTGTGTTTAAACTGCTATTTATTATTAAAGAGTGTGTAGAAAACACTAAACTGCAATACACTGTTTCTAAAATCGGGATCAATACTATTACCATTGAAATCACCTACTTTGGAAAGGCCCGCAATATAACGTCCACTTATCCCAAAACCGGACCGGCTATGATAACCCAAACCTCCTGCAACGGACAGGTCTAAATCATTTGCGAAATTTTCAATGGTCTGATTGGGCACATCAGCATCTTCTCCTACCTTGAAACCAACTTGAGGACCTGCTTCGATAAAGAAGCCGGAATTCGTCTTCAGCTTTAAAAGAACTGGTAAATTGATATAAGACACTGTCAGATTTTCCTCCTGGTCTGCCTGTTCGTATTTGGCACCTTGAGATGAGAAAAGTACCTCTGGTTGAAGTGCTACATTATTACCCAATTTGAAACTCATCAGGCCGCCGACATGAAAACCAATTAAAGATTTAGTATCTAAATTGCCGCCGGTATAATTGCTTACGTTCACCCCTCCCTTAACGCCTAGCTGAAATCCCTGCGCCATTAATACTGCAGGTGACACAAGCATAATCAAAAACATAATCTTTTTCATAACTGAATAATTTAAAACTGATTTACAGACCTTGTTAGATAATAAAATTTGTAGCTAAAAGTTCTAATCAATTGTTAGACCAACATTCTCACATCCCACCGGTTAACCTGATTACAGAGTATTACGCTCATCCTCATCCAGCAGTTTTAACAATTCATAGCAACTTTCATCCTGTTTTAACTTAAAAGTTCTTAGTCGCAATACCAACTAAAGGATAAGAGTCAGCGCAGTTCAACTCGTTCCGTTTGGAGTAGGTATATTTGTAAAACTTATTAGCTCTCTATATGAAGATTCAATTTTTTAAATACCAGGGTACTGGAAACGATTTTATTATCATCGACAACCGTGCCGGCATGTGTAGCGATTTAAACACGGAGCAGGTGCGGTTTTTATGTACTCGCCACTTTGGAATAGGCGGGGATGGCCTGATACTGCTCAACATGGCAGCGGGCTATGATTTCGGAATGACATACTATAACTCCAATGGCCAGGAAAGCACCATGTGCGGCAATGGCGGCCGCTGCCTGGTCAAGTTCGCCTACCACCTGGGGATTCATAAAGAACAATACCATTTCATAGCTATCGATGGGCCACATCGTGCGGAAATCGATTTTGATGGTACGGTAAGCCTTCAGATGAAAGACGTAGACAATATCCGCTATTTTCATGGAGATGCTGTTCTGGATACCGGCTCTCCACACTATGTAAAAGTAACTCGCAATGTTGCCGACCTGGATGTTTTCAGAAGCGGCAAAGCCATCAGAAACAGTGCTCCTTTTGAAAAAGAGGGCATTAACGTGAATTTTGTAGAACAAAAAGGAGATGATGAAATTATAGTACGTACCTATGAACGCGGCGTAGAAAATGAAACGCTGAGCTGTGGTACCGGCGTAACGGCCTGCGCCTTGGTTTGCTATCACAATGAAAATGGCTTCAACGATGTTACCGTACGTACTTCCGGAGGTAAGTTAAGCGTCGAATTCGTTCGTAACGCAGACGAGAGCTTTTCCGAAATCTGGCTCTGCGGGCCTGCAGAGAAAGTGTTTGAAGGAGATATTAACATTTAAATTACCTTCACGCGGCTTTTAATTACATCTTAACTTCAAACTTATTGATCCAGTACTTTAGAAATATCAATCACCAGACAATAGCCATCGACAAGCCCGACAGTGGTGCCTGGGTAAACGTGTTGCCCCCTCTTAAGCTGGAGGAGTTTACCGAGCTGGCCGGAAGCCTGGATATACCACTCGACTTTCTGACTGACTCGCTGGATATCGATGAAAGAACGCGCTTTGAAGAAGAGGACAATGTAAAGCTGATAGTGATCAAAACGCCCACCGAGAACAATTCCTTTAATGAGAGCGACGCTTTTTATATCACGATTCCCATTTGTATCATTCTTACCCACAATCAGATAGTAACCGTAAATTCTTTTGAAAATGCGGCTATAAAGAAATTCCTCAGCACCTTTCAGAATCGCCATCCGGATAATAGGAAGCTGATGGTGCTTAAGATCATAGAAAAAGTAGTGCAGAACTTCCTGGAATACCTGAAAGAGATCAACCTGCAACGAAATATCATAGAGCAGAAGCTCTATGCCAGCAACCGTAACGAGCAGTTGCTGGAAATGATGCGCATCCAGAAAAGCCTGGTGTACTTCGTAACGGCATTGAGATCGAATGAGCTGCTTCTGATGAAGATAGAACGCACTAATTTTCTGGCCCTTACCGATGAAGAAAGAGAGATCTTGAACGACTTGATAGTAGATAATTCGCAAGCCCTCGAAACGGCTAATATCTATACCAATATTCTAAGTAGTACGCTCGATGCCTTTGCCAGTATCATCGCCAACAACCAGAATGATGTGCTGAAAAGGCTCTCTGTAATCACAATCGTTCTTACCTTTCCTGTACTTGTCGCCAGCATTTATGGCATGAATGTGCCCATCCCGTATGCGCATTCCTCCTACGCTTTTTATATCCCGGTGTTATTGTCGCTTGTAATTTCATTAGTAATAGGCTGGTTCTTCCTCCGCAAAAAGTTATTCTGAATGCGTTTTTTCAATGTTCGGGTCTATGGCCTTCTTATCAATGAACAGCAGGAAATCCTCGTAAGCGATGAATATATTCAAGGAGCCTATTTTACCAAATTTCCCGGGGGCGGGCTCGAATTCGGAGAAGGTACACGCGATTGCCTGGCCCGGGAATTCATGGAAGAAATGAACCTTAATATAGCCGTGGAAGAACATTTCTACACAACAGACTTCTTTCAGCTAAGCGCCTTTAAACCAGATCAGCAGATCATCTCCATATATTACAAAGTACGTGCGCTGGAACGGATCGCAGTGCCACTGCGGGAAAAGCCTTTCGACTTCGACGCCCGGCAGTTGCTGATGTATGAAGAAAGAAAACAGACAGAAACCTTCCGGTTCATAAAGCTCAAAGAATACAACCCAGAGATGATGACGCTTCCCATCGACAAGGTAGTAGCTGCACTTCTTATACAGGAATAAGGCATCAACATCCGGCTAGAAAACAAGTTGGTGAGTTTGTTTGATAGTTCCCATAACAAACACGCTCTGAACATGACCAATATTATCGATCTGGCTCAGTTTATTGACATGGAAATCGTAATAGTCGTTCATGTTTTCAGCAACCACCTTTAGCATAAAGTCGAATTCCCCACTAATGCTGTAACATTCTACCACTTCGTTCATTTCGTGAATAGAGCGGATGAATTTGGTTCCCGAGATCTTGCTGTGCGCTTTAATAGAAACGTAGCAGATCACCATCAACCCCTTCTTCACTTTGTTATTGTCGAGCAGTGTAGCATATTGTTTGATTACTCCCGTCTCTTCCATGCGCTTGATGCGCTCATGCACGGGTGTTGTGCTTAAATGAATGGCAGTGGCGATTTCGCGAACGGTGATCCGCGCGTTCTGCTGAAGCAGCCGCAGAATAGCCAGGTCCTTTTCATCAAGGGGAACTATTCCACCAGATTCCACATTTTCTTTTAACAGTGTCATAAGGCTCTGATTATAGATGTTTATGCTACAAACTTACCTGAAAACGATCATCTGTTCTATAAATTCCGGCAATCTTGTTAATCTGTTCCCCTGTTTTTACCTTTACGTTACAATTTAACAGAAAATAATAAATACTATGTCTGCAAGCTTACAAAGCATTGATCTCAGTCTTCCCTACAAGGTGAAGGACATGAGCCTGGCCGCCTGGGGCCGTAAAGAAATCCGTTTAGCCGAAGCAGAAATGCCGGGACTAATGTCTCTGAGAGCAGAGTATGGTGACTCCCAGCCGCTGAAAGGCGCAAGAATAGCGGGATGTTTGCACATGACTATCCAAACTGCCGTTCTGATAGAAACGCTGGTAGCCCTGGGTGCGGAGGTAAAATGGAGTTCCTGCAATATCTTTTCAACACAAGATCAGGCTGCTGCTGCCATAGCTGCTGCCGGTATCGGTGTATTTGCCTGGAAGGGCCAAACGCAGGAAGAAGCTGACTGGTGCATTGAACAGACCCTGTTTTTCGGAAGCGCCGAGCGTCCTTTGAACATGATCCTGGATGATGGCGGTGATCTTACCAATATGGTTTTTGATAAATATCCAGAGCTGATTCAACATATTAAAGGTCTTTCCGAAGAAACAACTACTGGTGTTCACCGTCTTTACGAAAGAATGACTAAAGGTACTTTACCGGTTCCTGCCATTAATGTAAACGATAGTGTTACTAAATCTAAATTCGACAACAAGTACGGTTGCCAGGAGAGTCTGGTAGATGCGATTCGCCGCGCTACAGACGTTATGATGGCAGGTAAAGTAGCTGTTGTGGGTGGATATGGAGATGTAGGTAAAGGTTCTGCACTAAGCTTAAGAGGGGCAGGTTGCCGCGTGATCGTTACTGAAATAGATCCTATCTGTGCCCTTCAGGCTGCTATGGATGGCTTTGAAGTAAAGAAAATGATCGATGCAGTTAAGGAAGCTGATATCGTAGTTACTGCTTCAGGTTGTCGCGACCTGATCACCGAAAAGCATTTTCGTCTCATGAAGGATAAGGCGATCGTTTGTAATATCGGTCACTTCGATATCGAGATCGATATGGCATGGTTAAACGATAACTACGGCGAATCTAAAGACACTATCAAGCCGCAGGTAGATCTTTACAATATAGAAGGTAAAGATGTAATCATCCTTGCAGAAGGACGGCTCGTGAATCTCGGCTGCGCAACAGGGCACCCTTCATTTGTAATGAGTAACTCTTTCAGTAACCAGACACTTGCACAGATTGAATTGTGGACTAACGGCGCTGCATACGAAAACAAGGTATATGTACTGCCTAAGCACCTGGATGAGAAAGTTGCCCGCCTGCACCTAGCTAAAATAGGCGTTGAACTGGAAGAACTTACAACAGAACAGGCCGACTACCTGGGACTGCCGAAGTACGGACCTTTCAAATCGGACATGTACAGATATTAATCCATTATTGATATTATTATTACTACAGGGTGCATCGATCTTTTCGGTGCACCCTGCTTTTTTGCGCAAATAGCGCGCGGACAATTATCAGACCCGTCGCTGCCTCTATGACCAATTGTACCAATAATCAAGTCATCCCACTGCCAAGTATTCGAACTTTATAAAATAACCCGATTTAAGCTCCATGGGCCTATAGGATGCTCAAATAGGCACCCCAGAGCTTAAAAGTACCAGGTAATGAAGCGGCTATTGCAGAACAACTTGCATGTTACTCACTGATTAAGCGCCAGCTACCCCAAAAATGACTTATTTTAATTTCAACAGGTATGATTCCTTCCGGAACACATGTAATCTCGGGGAGAACCTAATACACACTCAGTTCTCAACCTGTGAGATAAAGCGCACTTTTACATTTCCGCCCCATTCTCTGGCCTGTAAGGAACAATATGCTTCTTCTGGCTCTCTAAGGGATCTCTACCGTATCCTTGTACATCCCCGGAACTTGAGGTTTTCTTTCCCCATTGGTGCCATTCCTTTACAATTTTCCGCCGTTATTCGTTCTGGCACATTTTTGAACCCCTGTAGGGAGAACAAAAGTTGGTTTTATGAAGACATTTATTAAAAATGACGCATCAGACAAATTTAAATTAGGTCAGGCTATAGCAGTAGGCGCTCTACTGGTTTTATTTGTATGTGCAACAATATATGTGCTAGTCAGCAGTATGGGTTCTTAAACAAGCTGTACCTGGAAAACATGTTCGAAATGTTTCTTTAATTTATTCTTTACATCCTCCAGGTCTACTTTTCTACCAAGCTCTTTCTCCAGTGAAGTCACTTGTTTGTCTTGGATTCCACAGGGAATGATATAGGAGAAATAATCAAGATTGGTATTTACATTGAAAGCAAACCCGTGCATGGTAATCCATCTGCTGCATCGGATTCCCATCGCGCAGATCTTTCGCTCCCTGCCCTTAATAGTAGCATCCATCCATACGCCGGTTTCACCCGGAGACCGCTCTCCCTTCAGCCCATAATCCGCCATCGTAAGTATGATAACTTCCTCGAGGCTCCGCAGGTATCTTCCCAGATCCGTATAGAATTTTTCCAAATCCAGCACGGGATAGCCCACTATCTGGCCAGGACCATGAAAGGTAATATCGCCACCCCTGTTAATGCGGTAATACCCAAAACCCTTCTGCTGTAATTGTTCCTTGTTCAACAATAGGTTTTCCTCTTTACCACTCTTTCCGAGCGTGTAAACAGGAGGATGCTCCACCAGTAAAAGATGATGCACTGTTTCTACAGCAGCATGAGCTAATTCCGGGAAAGGACCCCGCTCCTGCTTCCAGGAGGCAGCAGCCTTGATCTCCACATTTTCTTTAAGAAGCTTCTCCTGGTACTCCCATATCTCCTGATAGTCCCTGTTTCCCAGATCCTGAAAGCGTACTTGTTGCATATGCAAATTTAAGCCATCCCGCAATATGCCTTCCAACACGTATTTTTGCAAAAAACAAAGCAATGAGGACGGCGGACACAGATGACTATATAGAAGAAATTGATGGTCCGGAAGAGCTGTATGAGCAAATGACCATCACGGTCGATAAAGGCCAGGAACCTTACAGGATCGATAAATTCCTAGTGGGAAGAGTGGAAAACGCCACCCGCAATAAAACCCAGAAGGCCATTGAAAGCGGAAGAGTGCTGGTGAATAATAAAATGGTATCGGCGAACTACAAGGTGAAGCC
>JACMJX010000055.1 GCA_014380425.1 Chitinophagaceae bacterium
CGTGACATTCATCCATTGAAAAAGCTAAATCTGACCGTACCATTGCATTGTCATTCATCGGCAACGCAGCCGCACCAGCCAGCAACGCGAATGATAGTGATACGTGTTGTATAATTTGGGCGATGGCTTATGATAGTGAATGGAATGAGGATATGATCAAGGTGATTTCATTGGCCGCGCACACAAGTTCTTTGACATATTGGAAAATTCAAATCAATGGCAGGAGTATATTATAATTCTGATTCAATTCAGGGTGTAATAACAACTGCATTGTCAATATATTTTACTGTTGGCAAGAAGATGAAGGTCCATTGCTTTTACTGGAAGAGCGAAGGCATGCGAAAACTGTGGTTGAATGGAGTCCGGTAGAGGACGCAGCGTTTTTAATGGTCGTGTAAAAAAGGGTTGAACCTGCCTTTTAGCCAAAAAAAGAGGATGCATCGGGTTTCGATACATCCTCTTTTTAAATTGAATATTATTATTAAGCCAGGGTCGCTACTTTTTTAGCTAGCTTCCTTTTCAGGTTAGCGGCTTTATTTTTGTGAATAATGCCGCGTTTTGCGAGCTTGTCGATCATAGAAGCAACTTGCGGTAAGGCATCACAATAAGCTTTCTGCTCTTTGTTTTCCTTCAAGTCGCGGATCGCATTACGGGTTGTTTTGCCATAATAACGGTTCCTGTCCCTGCGTTTTGCAGACTGACGCACATCTTTTTTGGTCGCTTTATGATTTGCCATTATCGAAAATTTTGGACGGCGAAGGTAAGCCGGCAAAGCTGAAGTTCCAAATTTAAATGAGTTTCGCTGGTAAAATACTTTTTGACGAAATGCGGAAGAATACTTTATAAATTTACCAGTTCATAAACACTTTTCAACCGTATAAATCGCGCAAAACACCTAGTTTTGTAGATTGTTGAATGCTGAAAGTAACGCTGATATTCTATCATTATGAAAGATTTTTCGTACATAACTAGCTCTTCCCCTGCTTTTATTGAAGGATTATACCAAGATTTCGTACAAAATCCTGATAGTGTCGATCCTGAGTTCCGGAGATTTTTTGAAGGCTTTGACTTTGCCATCTCCAATGGCAAGCCTGCTGTCAACGGTACTGTTGTAAGTTCCAATGGTACGATTGCCAGCCATCCTGTTTCCACCGGTTCAGACATCGACTGGAAGAAGGAAATTGCTGCCTATCGACTCATTCTGGGTTACAGGAACAAGGGTCATCTACTTGCCAAAACCAACCCGATCCGCGCGCGAAAAGACCGTGGGGCTAATATCGATTTGTCTTTTTATGGCTTTACCGAGGCTGATATGGAGAAGGAGTTTCAGGCCGGGAATATGATCGGGCTGGGT
Source organism: Chitinophagaceae bacterium (assembly GCA_014380425.1). Lineage (GTDB taxonomy): Bacteria > Bacteroidota > Bacteroidia > Chitinophagales > Chitinophagaceae > JADCRZ01. The sequence goes on from JACMJX010000055.1 coordinate 1,355, forward strand.
GTTACTTCGCTGCGCAACATATTGAATCATCTTCAGGCTTGTTATGCCTCACATGTGGGCCTGGAGTTTAAGTACATCAGCAATCAGAAAAAGATCGACTTTCTCACCAACGAAATGGAACATAATTTCGTAAGGGAGTTACCGGTGGAAAAGAAGCGCCATATCCTCGACAAACTTAACCAGGGGGTGATGTTCGAGAAATTCTTACACACCAAATACATAGGGCAGAAACGCTTTTCGCTCGAAGGCGGCGAGTCCACTATTCCTGCATTAGACGCCATCATCAACACAGCTGCTGCTTCCGGCGTTCAGGAAGTAGTGCTGGGAATGGCACACAGGGGCCGTTTGAACGTGCTGGCGAACATACTGGGGAAAACGTATGAGCAGATATTCACTGAATTTGAAGGAACGGCAGTTATAGACCAGACGATGGGAAGTGGAGATGTAAAGTATCATCTTGGTTTTCGTGCAGAACATACCACACCAGATGGCAAGAAAGTTAATCTACAGCTTTGCCCGAATCCATCGCATCTGGAAGCAGTGGATCCCGTGGTGCTGGGCTTTGCAAGGGCCAAGGCCGATGTGATTTATAAAAGCGAATACGATCATATATTGCCCGTTCTTATTCATGGCGATGCCTCTATTGCAGGACAGGGTATTGTTTATGAAATATTGCAGATGAGTGGTTTGCAAGGGTATAGTACCGGGGGCACCATTCATTTCGTGATCAATAACCAGATCGGTTTTACTACCGACTTTGAAGATGCTCGTACTTCAGATTACTCCACCAGTCTTGCGGCTACTGTGCAGGCTCCTGTTTTTCATGTGAACGGAGATGATCCTGAAGCCGTAGTGAAATGTGTTGAAATAGCTACGAGATACAGACAGGAGTTTAACAGCGATGTTTTTATCGACATGGTATGCTACCGGAAACATGGCCATAATGAAGGCGACGATCCAAAATACACGCAGCCGCAACTTTATGCGCTGATAGATCAGCATCCTAACCCGCGGGAAGTATATTCGAAACAACTGATTGAACGCGGAGATCTGAATGCGGAGATGGCCAAGGAAATGGAAAAGAAATTCTGGGGAGATCTGCAGGAGCGGCTCGACGAAGTAAAGCAACATCCGCTACCATATAATTACCAGACACCGGAACTATGGTGGAAGGATCTGCGCAAAGCTACCGGGCAGGATTTTGAGACTTCTCCGGATACGGCCGTAAGTGAGGACACGTTTACTAAAGTATTTGAATCCATGATGAAGTGGCCGGATAATTTCAAGCCACTGCGCAAGATCGAAAAGCTGCTGCAGGATAAAGGACGTTTGTATGCAGATGAGCAAAAAGTTGACTGGGCTACTGCAGAACTGCTGGCATACGGAACTCTTTTACTAGAAGGGAAGGATGTACGCATGAGCGGGCAAGACGTGATACGAGGCACGTTTTCACACCGGCATTCCGTATTACGTGACGAGAATACCACTGAATCTTATAATCGTCTGAGTCGCATCCCTGATGCCAAAGGTCGATTCAGCATCTATAATTCCCTGCTCAGCGAATACGGAGTACTTGGTTTTGAGTACGGGTATTCCATTGCAAACCCGAATGCACTGGTATTGTGGGAAGCCCAATTTGGAGATTTTGCCAATGGCGCGCAAACAATGATCGACCAGTTTATTGTTGCGGCAGAAACGAAATGGCAGAAAATGAGCGGCTTGGTGATGCTGCTTCCCCATGGGTATGAAGGCCAGGGACCAGAACATAGCAGTGCGCGGATGGAGCGCTTTTTGCAAATGTGCGCGGAATTTAATATAGTTGTTACCAATATCACTACTGCAGCCAACCTGTTTCATGCGTTGAGAAGGCAACTTGCCTGGTCTTTCCGCAAGCCACTCATTAACTGTTCACCCAAAGCAAATCTTCGACTGCCTGCCAGTTATTCTACAAAAGATGAATTTCTCAATGGCAAATTCCGTGAGACTTATGATGACGCTTTTGTGAATGATCCATCATCTGTAAAGAAAGTGCTCTTCTGCTCGGGTAAGATATATTTCGACCTTGCGGAGCGCCAGCAGAAAGACGACCGGAAAGATGTAGCCATCATACGGCTTGAGCAAATCTATCCGTTGCCGTTCGTTCAACTCGACGCGCTTCACAAGAAATACAATAAAGCCACCTGGTTCTGGGTGCAGGAGGAACCGCTGAACATGGGCGCTGCTTCCTTTCTTCAAATGAATCTGAAGAACATCAATTATGGAGTCATCAGCCGACAGCCCAGTGCTTCAACAGCCTCGGGTTATTCTAAAGTGCACAAGAAAGAACAGGACGAAATTATTGAAACGGCTTTCAGCATTTAATAGCCCGTTTGATTATGGGATTTTTTCCTGAAATTTACTATTTTAAAATAAAGACATGGCAATCGATATTAAAGTTCCGGCTGTAGGTGAATCAATAAGCGAAGTAACATTAGTAAAGTGGCTGAAGAAGGATGGTGAATACGTGGAACGTGATGAAGTGATTGCTGAACTGGAAAGTGAGAAAGCTACATTTGAAGTAAATGCGGAACAGGCTGGCATTTTAAAAACAGTCGGAAAAGAAAACGATACGCTGAAGATAGGAGATACGCTTGCGCAGATCGACGAAGCGGCTGCACGCCCTGAAGGTAAAGCCCCCGTTGCCACTGCCACAGAAAATAAACCTGAGGAAGTAAAAAAAGAAGCCGCACCTGCAGCATCGAATGCACCTGTTACCCAGGTACCCAATGATCTTAAAGCATCACCTGTTGCTTCCGCCATCATAGCGGACAAGAAGATAGATCCATCTTCAATAACACCTTCGGGCACTGGGGGTAAGATCTTGAAGAACGATGTGCTGGACGCGCTTAACAATCCGGGAAGGATACCAGGAAAGCCACTGTTTGGCCGGGAGGCTAAGCGGGAGAAAATGAGCAATCTGAGAAAGACGGTTTCCAGGAGACTGGTGGAAGCCAAGAACACCACGGCGATGCTCACCACTTTCAACGAGGTGGATATGAGCCGCATCATGGAACTACGGACTAAATATAAAGAGGGTTTCAATAAAAAGCATGGCGTTAATCTTGGCTTCATGAGCTTTTTTACCAAGGCAGTATGCTTTGCCCTGCAGGAGTGGAGGGCGGTTAACGCTTATATCGATGGCGACGAGATTATTTATCATGAATATTGCGATATTTCAATATCAGTGTCAGCTCCGAAAGGTTTGGTAGTTCCCGTGATTCGCAATGCTGAAAGTTTGAGCATGGCGGAAATAGAGAAAAAAGTGGTAGAGCTGGCGACCAAGGCTAAAGAGAATAAACTAACGATGGAGGAAATGCAGGGAGGTACGTTTACTATTACCAATGGTGGCGTATTCGGATCTCTTATGAGCACCCCGATTATCAATATTCCCCAGTCTGCTATTCTTGGCATGCATAAAATTCAGGAAAGGCCGATAGCTATCAACGGCCAGGTGGTTATTAAGCCTATGATGTACCTGGCTTTAAGTTACGATCACCGTATCATTGATGGTCGGGAGTCCGTAAGTTTTCTTGTACGGGTAAAAGAGTTACTGGAAAATCCTGATTTGTTATTGTTCGGAAAAGATCCTGTAAAGGCCTTACTTGAAGTTTAATGAAGTACGACAACCAGCTGCGGTATGCCGTTAGTATCGTTCAACAATACGACGGCCGCTTCCCTATGTCGGCATGGTTGAAGGATTTTTTCCGTGAGAATAAGCAAATGGGTTCCCGGGATCGTAAAACAGTTGCTCACCTGGTATATAGTTATTATCGGCTGGGTCATTGCAAGTTTCCAACAATAGAAGAAAGAATACGGAGCTCCATGGCAATATGCAGCAATACGCCCCCTGAGCTGCTCGAGTATTTCAAGCCGGCCATACCAGATACCATATCATCTTCCTGTATATTTCCCTGGATAGATTCCCTAAGTGAAGACATGGACAAAGAGGCGTTCGCGGTGTCTTTTCTAAAGCAACCTGATTTGTTTCTTCGCCTTCGGCCAGGAAAGGAAAACACCGTTCTGGAAAAACTGGATGCGGCCGGCTTAGCCTATCAAAAGATAGAGGATCGCGCCATTTCTTTGCCCAATGCTACCAGGGCAGACACTATCTTGGAGATCAATAAAGAGGCCGTAATCCAGGATCTCAGTTCTCAACGTACGGGAAAGTTTATGCAAGCACTGAAAGCAGTATCGGCCTGGGATTGCTGCGCCGCAAGTGGTGGCAAATCGATTATGGCCTTTGATCTGATTCCGGATATCCAATTAACTGTTTCAGATATCAGGCCTTCAATTATTCATAATCTTCATGAGAGATTTAGGGAAGCCGGCATCAAGACCTATGATTCCTTTACCGCAAATCTTACCGATCCTGATTATGATTTACCAGGGAACAAATATGATCTTATCATCGCTGATGTGCCTTGTAGTGGTTCAGGCACCTGGGCGCGCACGCCGGAGCAGCTTCTTTTCTTTCAACAAGATAAGATCCACTACTACTCGGAATTGCAGCGAAACATACTGCAGAAAGTGATACCTGCCCTAAAGCCAGGAGGCATTCTATTGTATATAACCTGTTCTGTATTTAAACAAGAAAATGAAGAAGCTGTTGAATTTGTAATCGATAACTCGATACTAAAGTGCACTGCCATGGAAATTATCAAGGGCTACAATGAGAAAGCCGATACTATGTTTGCAGCAACTTTTACCTACTGAACCAGCCTAGTTATGATCAACCATGGTCAGCCGGATGCCATACGAGTTGGCATAATAAAAATCTGATAGTGTAGAGTCCCGGCAGTACTTACTGTAACCCCTTGTCAAGTTGGAATCACATTCAATATTATTATTAGGGCAGTTTATTGTATCGCAGGTATTACTGGCGCATCTTACATAGTAGCAATTTGCCGTGGAATAGAACGTTTGGTATTCGGAGTGAAAGAACTCCTTGTAAACAAGGCCAATTCTTTTACCGTAAACTTCTTTGCTGAAATTCTTGGTAGTGTAAGTAAACGGATTATCAGGATTTCCGAGCACTTCGTCGATCTGATTGATGGTAATGGTGCTATCTATCATTCTCCCATCGTTAAAGCTGAAAGGAGTGGAGACGTTCTCGTATTTATAGTCCCATGAATTGATAGAGAAACTTGGTTCAAAAGAATCTGGATGGATATAAGAATTCCCTTTCCAGGTGTATCCATCGATAATAGGTAGTTTAAGTTTTATGAACCTTATATTTTCCTCATTCACTTCTACAGATGCGGGAAGTACTGTTATGGTATAAGTTATATTAGGCTTCCAGTCTGCTTCGTTTGTACTGGCGCTATCCCGAAGATACCGGATAACGCGCCATGCCGGCCGGCCCGCATTATCAGTAATTACAGCATTTACCACATCCTTTGCCTGGTATTTTATTTCCGTATAAGTGCGGTCGAAAAGATAAACGAGTGAATCAAGCTCATAACGAACGAATTTCCCAACCTCGAGATTCATGTAGTCCTCCAGTTTCTCATTGCTGAACTCATCCTTCTTATTACAAGCAGAAAGTGTTGCAGTTAAACCAGCAAGCAAAAACAGCAAAAAGAGCACGTTATTCTTCATAAAAAGCCGGTTGTTTTTTGGATTTATTCACAGAAATTAACGTGGAAAGCAATGTTATATTGTTTATGCAGCACTGGCGGCAGTTGTATGGGTAATCTATCTGGCCGGCATCGTTAGTGCAATATGCCGTTTCTTTGAATAATTCCACCGCCTATTACATCATTACCCTCATAAAACACTGCGCTTTGTCCAGGTGCTATACCTTTTACCTCCTCATAGAACCTGACTGTGATACCATTGTCTTCATTGTAGAGATTGCTCAAAGCACCATTATCGCGGTATCGAACTTTGGTTGTGGCTTCCATACCATTGGTGATACCTTCGTATTTAACCCAGTTGATCTTTGTTACAAGCGCTTGCGTTTGATTCAGTTCGTCTTCATCGCCCAGGGTAACCGTATTGTGTTCTGGGTTGATGCTAGTGACATATACCGGTTTGCCGAAGGTGATATCCAGGCCTTTGCGCTGGCCTATCGTATAAAACGGATACCCCTTATGCTGGCCGAGTTTTTTACCTTCTTTGTCTATAAACCAGCCGCCAGCCACTTTTTCTTCCAGCCCGGCAACGCGGCGTTTGAGGAATCCCCTGTAGTCGTTATCCGGCACGAAGCAGATCTCGTAGCTTTCGGCTTTTTTGGCCAGCTCCGGATAGCCGAAGTCGTGCGCCATCTGGCGGATTTCCGATTTACGATACGTTCCCAGCGGCAGCAGGGTGCGCTTCAGCAGGTCTTGTTGCAGGCCCCATAGCACATAGCTCTGGTCTTTCGTTTCATCGATTCCCTTACTAATGAAAAAGCGGCCGTTTGTGTGCAGGTGAACCTGCCCGTAATGGCCTGTTGCAATAAACTCACAGTCGAGCGCGTCTGCCCTTTTAAGAAGCGCCCGCCATTTGATATGCGTATTGCACATAACGCAGGGATTGGGAGTGCGGCCAGCAAGGTATTCATCTACAAAGTTTTCGATGACGGCATCTCCGAACTCACTCCTGATGTCGAGAATATAATGCGGGAAATTATGCTGAACCGCGGCGAGGCGTGCGTCGTTAAAACTGTCCAAATTGCAGCAACCTGTTTCTTTTTTACCGGCAGGCGCGGCAGACCCGGCATAATCCCAGGTTTTCATGGTAATGCCAATCACTTCATATCCTTGTTCGTGCAGCATTAGAGCCGTTACGGTACTGTCGATACCTCCGCTCATAGCCACCAGAACCTTCCCTTTACGGCTCATTTTCTATTTGTTTTAATCTCCAAAGATACGATGAATGCGGTTTTTCACCTGTTGAAAGTGTATCCTGGAAAAATTAGGGTGTTTCCACGAATCGAAGCGCTTAGAAATGTGTTATTTTGCCGGTTCAATCAAAAAATGAGCGTTTATGATAAGAATGCAATTGATCGGAAATCTCGGAAGAGATTGTACCACTAATGTCGTTAATGGAAAATCCGTAATGAATATAACAGTAGCGCATTCGGAAAAGTATAAGGATGCACAAGGCAATATGAAGGAAAAGGCCATCTGGGTAGATTGTGCCTATTGGAGCGATAAAACCGGCATTGCTCCCTATCTGAAAAAGGGAACACAGGTGTTTGTGGAAGGTGTGCCCGATATCAGGACTTACACCAAAAACGATGGAGCGTTCGGAGCGAGCATGACACTAAGGGTTCTGAGCATCCAGCTGCTTGGTAGCAAGCCAGGCGAGGGCGGCAACGAGGGCGGTTATCAAGGTAGTGCGCAGGGTGGCGGATACGCTTCACAGTCTTCCGGCAATGGTCAGGGAACAGATATCAGTGAAGCCGTCGATGATCTGCCATTCTAAA
>JACMJX010000056.1 GCA_014380425.1 Chitinophagaceae bacterium
CAGCGCTTGCAATTATGGGTGTTCTATCCATCGTCCTCTTTTACTTCTATCATAGAAATAAGCGCAATCGTATAGCTATCTTAAACACTACCTTTTCCGCAGAACCTGAAGCAATCAGTAAGCCTCAATCCGCGCCTTTAAAACAAATAGATGATGCGGAACTAGAAAAGATAGAAGAGCCTAAGGAGTTCGTCATTGAATTGAAACAGCGGCTTCTAAATCAACTGGATCAGTACTGCTCTTTACAAGCCGGTTCCAGGGAAGAACTCTATCAACAGTTGAAGGAGATAAACCCTGACATCGAGACGGCGGTCAGAGAGCTATATGAGGAATGCGACCTTTTCCTCTATATGCCTGCAGAAGATAACAGGGCCTTGAGATATTCTGTATTACACCACTTCCATGCAGTGACAGACAGAATAGAGCTGTTCGGAAATCAGAGAATATACACATAGTAATTTAGGCGACCTAACTCTTATAAACTGTTTTTTATGAATCGTAATGAAGCACTTGAATTTCTTGAATTGTCAGAAGAGGCCGCTGATACACAAATCAAGGAGCGGGTAAAAGAGCTCAAAGCAATTTATGAGCAAATTATAGAGGAATCAACCAGTGATTTTTTAAGAAGGATCAACCTGATAAAACTTGAGAAGATACAGGAAATCCTGGCTGCGTTCCCGGAATGGCGGGCGGTAACTAAACAGGAAGCACCTGCGCCGGTTTCGGAAATGGAAGCTGTTTTATCGGATATGCAGGGTCAGGCAGAGGAAGAAACCACCGATGCAACAATCATCCTTTCTTATACTTCTAAACCGGATGATAAAGATGAACGTCCGCTTTCGCCGGCCGGCTGGCTTATAAGGCATACAGAAGGAAAAGACATTTCTTGGTACCCTCTTGAAGCAGGACCTAATTATATAGGTCGAAAAGCACCGGCATCGTTGAAGAACTTTATCCTGATTGATGATGATGATTACCTGAGCCGGGTACATGCTGTTATTGAGGTAGAAAATGAAGATGGACTTCAGTTTTACCTGAATGATATAGGTGGCGTAAAGGGTGAAAAACCCAGTAGGAATGGTACTTACCTGAATGGCCATAGCAAACGTGTTAATGCCAAAGCCCGGCTAGACGAGAACGATACCATCCAGATAGGCATTACAAAATTTGTAGTGAAATACAACCAGCCTGGAATCGATATCGGGGAGTTATGCAACGAAGTTGCTGCCGGGAGCTATATGAATACAGTAATGATCGACGTGTAAAGGAAATATGCCCTTTAGAAATAAAGCTCAAGCACCAATCGTTTTACGGCCTTATGTATTTTACTAGACTATAAAGGAATCTTAAAACGACCCACCTGGTTTGAGTTTTCAGGAGTTACTTCAAGATTTGCAGAGTAAACGGAAGCACTATTCTGAAGATTGATCGCCTTAAGAACATACTTCCCCGGAGTTAGATAAGCCTTCATGATCTCTCCAGGATTAAGCTCACCATAGTCTGTTGAATTTATCTTTATGCTACAGGCTTTACCCGTTGAAAGCTCCAGCACATACTTCTGATTTCCTTTATTTTTTACAACTGGTTCTTCTTGCTTCTTCAACTCCTCTTTTCTTTCAGCCGTGTTTTTCTTTTTTTCCGTAGTAGCTGCGGAAGTGGCAGCAGTAGAAGCATTTGCGGGTGGAGCTATGCGTTCTTTACTAAGAGTATCACTGCTGCGGTGGGATGAGTCTCTTGCTTCCTCAGGAAGGGACGCCTGAACAGATGTTGAAATATCCGGCTTTGCCACCGCTGCTTTATTCCGCACAGTACCCGAATCCTTTACATTTTGCAGGATGGTAGCACTCTTATTCGGTTTGAAGAAGAATATCAGAATCATTGTTAACAAAGCCATACTGCCTAATACCGCTAGCAGCTTAACTGCCAGCTGCTTTTTAGTGTCCTTTCCGGAATTGTGAGATGAAGCGGTTCCCTCATTATTACGACCATTGCCAGACCGCACAGCGCCCTGGCTTCTGCCGGTATTGATAGCACTACCCGTTGACCGCTCACCTGATGTTCCCGTACCTGTGTTGGTAGCATTTGCTTTCTCCGTTCTTTCAGGAATTTTATAATTTTCATCTATGTTACTACTATTCAGTAATACCATAAGCTCTTCTGCCTTCTGCGCGCGCTCATTGGCATTCTTTGTAACGCAATAAGCCACGATGCTTTTGAAAGGCTGCGGCAACTCTTCTATCTTATTCGGCAAATCCGGAGCCATAATATTAGCCATTATCTGCTCGGAAGTGTCCTGATCGCTGTTCTTAAACAGCACCTTTTCAGTTATGATTTCATATACCGTAACCCCAAGAGACCATAAGTCAAGATTAAAGGTGATCTTTTCGTTGACTCCATACTTCTTTGTATTCAGCTGCTCAGGAGCCATATACGGTATCGATACTACCAGCGCAGATGAGCTGTTGTTTTCAGAATCCGACTTTTTACTAATACCGAAGTCGGTGATTTTAGCCACCGGGCCATCGATAGTAGATTTAATGAGGATGTTAGCTGGTTTGATATCCCGATGTATGATACCGTTTTTATGAAGATAGGAGAGCCCGTTTAAAACATCCTGTAACAACTTCTTCAATACTTCAAGATCCTTACTCTTTTTATAGTACTCTGCAAAATTACCGCTCTCCAGCAGTTCCATCACACATACCTGAATTTTCTCGTTTTCACCGAACTGATTCTCCTTTTCTATTTCTTCGATATCCAGGTAACGGCAGATATTGGGATGGTCAAGGTTAACTACCCGCTGGATTTCTGCAATAGGGCTATACCTATCGGAGAATTCACCAGTTTTGTATATTTTCAGCGCTACCCACCTGCTTAGCTTTTTATCGAACGCTTTATAAACACGCGAAAACCCGCCTTTCCCGATCATGTGTGAAGTAGGATAGTATTCGTATCTGTTAAACAAAAGGACTGCACTTTCCCGACGCTGGGGAGTAGGTTGCATTGCAATGGAATCCTCTTCCTGAAGAGGAGGTCTTTTCAATATTCTTGTGGCATCTTCATCTTCTTGTTCCTGGGCCATTGCTGCAGCAGCTTTCGAAGGAAGTATCATGGTATCATCCGATCCTGGTTCGGCTTTAACCAGGGCCGGCTCATTGGCTTTCTGCCCGGGTAAATCGGCTTTAGATAATACTCTGGTATCGTCGCTTCCTTCGCTTACCGGGGCTCTGGACAACACCCTTGTATCGTCTGTGCTTTCTTCTGCTTTTTCTACAGGCTTATTTAAATCAACGCCCACTTTTGATTTTGACAGCACCATAGTGTCATCAGCATTACTGTTTGCGGATGCATCATCTAAGGAAGGAGTTTCTGCCAACACAGGTGCAACAATTAACGGCGCATCAGTACCCACCCTTAAAATACTCAGTAAATCCGCAGGAGAGGCAGCGCGTTCCTTCGCATCCTTTACAAGACATTTATGAACGAAATCCCTAAATGGCTGTGGAAGCTGGTTTATTTTCTCCGGTAAGGCCGCAGAAATAATATTAGTCATCACCTGCTCCGAGGAATCGCGATCCTGCGCCTTGAATAATACGTCTCCTGTAATGGTTTCGAACACCGTCACCCCAAGTGTCCATATATCGATATTGAATGATACCTTGCCATTAATCCCGTACTTCTGGGTATTGAGTTGCTCGGGGGCCATGTAAGGAATGGAAACGATCAAAGCCGAGGAGGTACTATTACCCGGATCGGATGGATTGGTAATTCCGAAATCAGCTATTTGCGCAACGGGCCCTTCAGCACTTTTGTGAATAAGGATATTGGAGGGTTTGATGCCAAGATGAACAATGCTGTTATCATGCAGATATTGAAGACCTGCTACCGTATCTATCAGCAATTTCTTTAGTACTGTGAAATCTTTGTTCACCTGGAAGTACTTACCCAGATTACCAGCTTCTGCTATCTCCATCACGCATACCTGGCTTTTTTCTGTTTCTCCGAAGGAATTTTCTTTCTCAATCGCATCAATACATATATAGCTGCATATATTGGGATGATGTAATGCCTTTACCCGCGCCAGCTCTGTTGCTGAACCAAAACGATCGGAGTCTTCCGTGGCCTTGTAAATCTTAAGCGCCACAGATCTGTCGGTATTCGTATCGAGGGCCTTATAAACTTTTGAGTTGCTGCCTTTCCCGATAAGGTCTGTGCGGGGATTATAGTCATATCGGTCGAATAATAACATAGCTGGTCATTTTAGTAGTTGTTGAGTGTCGAAGTATCCGTTTTTAAAACAGGAGAGTCTGGCCTGACAGGGGAACTTACCACTGTTCTCAGGGAATCTTTAGGCCGCTTCATCTTCTTTGGTAATTTCACGGAATCCTTTATTTCTTTTATAAAAGGTGCCGATAATACCCGTTCGTTTCTATTGCTGCCTGCTTCTTTGATAACTTCTACATAGGGCATGGTGTCTTTTTCCGCGGCAAAAGCGCCTTTGCTATCCGGATATGCAGGGTCCCGTTCTGCAGGGCCTGCCGAATCAAGCATGACTGCTGCGGGTAGCACTTGTTGTTTCGATGTCGCATTCATGTTCCTTATATAAAGTGCGCTAATCCCTGCCAGGGAAACTGCAATCAGGGATGATAATAAAATAGCCATGTTTCTATTGGCACCTGATGTGAGCCTCTTACTACCGATGCTTGTTTGCAATAAGTACATGGAGTAATTATCCTTTGTTTTATTGTAACAGAACTGCTGAAATGATTTAACCAGATCTATAGTGCCGTTTTCGTTATGAGTTAGCAGAAACCGAAGATCTTTATCTGTTATGTTTTCCAGCAGCCCATCCGTGCATAGCATAAAGTAATCGCCATCCTTAAGATCCTTAACAATATGCCCCTCCGCTTCCGCGGGAGCTTCTTCCAGCTTCACTGCCCGTAAGATGACATTTTTCTGAGGATGTAGTAATGCTTCTTCTTCTGTCAATTCACCGCTTTTCACCAGAGTGCCTACCAGGGAATGGTCGGCTGTTTTGTAAAGAACTTCCCCATCTCTGATATGATATACCCTGGTATCACCACACCAGGCGATGAATGCCTTGTTGTCGTACAAGGCGAGCAGAGAGAATGTAGTAGCCATATCTGTACTCATCGTATGCTTTTCGGCGTACTCCGCCAGCTGGTTGATACCCTCTTGAAGGAATCTATTGATAAGCGGCACCGATATTTCCTGCTCCTTATTTTTAAGCAAGGCTGTTCCTACGTATTCTGCAATAATCCTGCTTGCTATTTCTCCATTTTCAGACCCGCCAACGCCATCGCAAACAATGAAGATCTTATCTTCTGCCGTTGCCGCACCTGCTACCGGCCAGATATAATCTTCCTGGGTTTTCTTGCTACCGATCTCATGCAGATAATAGATATTAGTAAGCGTCATTTGTTGTCTATATTAATACATTGGATGATGCAAAACCTGACAGATATTATTCAAATTATCCTGTAAAAAAACAGTACTCTAGTAGTATTTCTTGATCAGGGATTTAAAACGCTTGTCTTCCTGAATTGCTGCTATCAGTTTGTCCTTCCGGATATCATTCTTACTTACCATTTTTGTCTGGAAAGATTTATCGAACCAGGTAAGCGCGTCGTCTGCTTTTCCCTTCAAAAAGAGGGCACTTGCAATACCATACATTGCCAACCCGTTTGCCGGATCCTTGTCGTGCTGTTTATTGTAATGATTATAAGCGGAGTCATACTTTCCGAGGTTCAGGTAAACATTCCCGAGTTCATAATCGAAATTGGCGGAGGAGCTATCTGCCTGCACTTCCATCGCTTTAGTATAATCTCCAAGGGCCTCTTTATAATTCTGCAATTGGTAATTACACCAACCCCTGGCGTAAATGGCGTCCTTCATCCTGGAAAGGCTGTCCTGAGCTATGCATCTTGTATAGGCTGCTACTGCACTAGTATAATCTTTCTTGTCTTGCTGTGCTTTTGCAAGATAA
>JACMJX010000057.1 GCA_014380425.1 Chitinophagaceae bacterium
AGGAAATGCCCTTGAAAGGGAGCTCCGTTCCGGTTATTAACCGGCATATCTTTCTGGCTTAATTTCCAGCTTAGTGGGTTGATGGACTCTGTGATAAAACCAAAGTGCGTATAGGCGCCTCCGGCAATATTGATCTTAAGCGAGACCCGTTTATTGGTCAGTTCTTTCTGCTGTCCGTTCGTCCTACCCGGCTTCATCAAACCAAGGGAGAGCAATAGCAGGGCAAGATGTAAACTATTTCCAGAACGCATATTGTCAAATTTATCTCCTCTTGTTATCGTACTTGTGTTAGCAGCTATCGTGCTAAAAGTTTTTGCATTTCGATGCCGGCGAACACGAGACCGAGCAAGCCATGAGAATCATTGTCGACCACCGGCCTGGTGCGATAGTATTGCCTGTCGGTAGAACACATAGTTCCCATACATATATCAGTTACTTCCCCTTGATCCGAAATCACTGAAGCGAGGGCATTCCATCCTTTGATAGCATGCTCCGCATAAGTGTTCCGGCTTATCCAGCCATTATTGATACCCCTTGCGATAGCCATGGTAAAGATAGCCGTACCGCTTGTTTCTTTAAAGGAACCCGGTTCATCCAGCAGGTTCGGGTAAAAGCCTGTTAGCTTATTCTGGCACTTGACAATACCGTCGATATGTTTACGGTAGATCGATAGTATTTGCCGATACAAGCCATGTTTGCGCGGCAGATAGAGTAACACTTCACTTGCAGCCCAGATGCCCCAGCCATTCGCCCTTGACCAGTAAGGCAGTTTTGTATCCGGATTTTCAGAGAACCAGGCGTGGTGATAAAGATTCCTTTCAGAGTCATACAAGCGGTCGTGGAAACGAATTACCTGGTTGGCTGCATCATCCAAAAAAGCCTGCCGCTCCTTTTCCGTGGCGGCATATTGAGACATCTGAAGCAGGAAAGGTATTCCCATAAACATATCGTCTACCCATAGCGTGTACTTTTTGGGTGTTTCCCTGGCGAGTGTACCATCAGGAAGTCTTAATTGATCATTAACGATGTATTCCCCGGTTCCGTTTACTAGTGTAACATACTCCGCCTTGTTCGTGAGCTGGGTATCTGTAACCAGGGCGTAAACGAAGGGAAGTGCGGGAGCGGCGGAGAAGTCGAGCAACTGAGTATTCCACATCCTGGAGAAGCGGGATGTGAGCCTGTTCATCTTATACTTCTCATAAAACACATAGGGCTTTATATCCAACATAAACCCGCAGTATTCATGCAGGTAGTCCTTATACTTTTGCACACCCGAGTACTCCCCGAGATTACCGATTGCCCAGGCCAGGCCAGCGGTATGATAATTCCAATCGTACAGGGAGCCCCATAGCGGATCCGCATTGAATACATCTGCTACCAGTTCGATTCTTGGAAGCTGCCAGGTTATCGGGCTTTGCCTGCCGGCATACAGTTTTCCGATGATCTGTTCGTGCTCCGGAGGGTATGCTATACCAAGTTGCCGTTCTTGATTCTGCTTGTCTTCTTTAAAAGGTCCGATAACCAGCCAGTTGGAGATGTCGGAAACACTTTTCGTAATCAGGCTATCCGCTGCAAGAGCGAACACCAACTGTTCCCGGCCCTTATTAACATCTCCATCTTCCGGTACCGGTAATAATGGCTGGAGCATAAACTTCCACTCTTTGCCTTTTAGCTGAACTGATTTAACCAGTATCTTATTATTCCCTTTATTGAGCTTGGCCTTAAAATTATAAGCCAGTTGCCATGCCCGTTCATTTTCTGCAATGGTGAGTTCGTTTATTCCAGCTTTCTCATACACGAGTTGATTGTTTATCCATATCTTCAGTTCGTCCCTGTGACTTACCTGGAAACCGATCGTACCCGCTTCATCGCTTTCAATAGTACTGTAAGCATATGCAGCCCCTTCATAGTCATTAAAAGACCGCCCGAAGTCTACAGTCTCGATCTGCTGAAAGGCATGTTGTAGTTTGTGGATGGTTGCTCTTAACTTCAGTGTGGAATGAGCGATGACCCTGTCGGCCACGAGCTTCACATATTCCAGCGGCTGCTTCTCTTTCGTTCGGGTTGTTTCATGCGCACCTAGGTAATCGGCAGCGTTCTCTCTTCCATTCAGGTATAGATCGCCTTTCAATTCATTCAGGTACCGGGTTCTTATGATCTCATTTGCCTCGATGCGTCCATCCCCCCAATCGCTCCACCGGGTAGTGCTCCAATTCCAGTTAATATAGGAAAAGCCTTTGATATTGGGGTATGTATGTATCAGATGGAAGAAAGGGTCGAACCATCGTTCCCAGCATTGCGCACCTTCCTGAACAGGAACTTTCCGGGGGGTCGACTCCCCTATCATAACCGGCTTTTTGCAGACAAGGGCACTGTCTAGGAAAGCTTTGGTTGTAGGATTCGTAAAATGGGTTTCCGAGAAGAGGTCGATAGACCACCAGTCGACAAATTCATTGCCCGGATAATAAGAGCTGAAATCAGCCGATCCGTCTGCGGCAAAGCACCACAACAATGCAGCGTTGCGCACATTGTTTTTCTTGAATGTGCTTGAGATTCTTCTAAACGCTTCTATATAGGACGATGGGTTATAACCATTCCACTTGCCATTAAATTCGTAGCCGACCCGGATAAAGCAGGGAATATTCCATTCTTTAATGACGCTACAAAGTTCATTCAGTGAACTGTCGAAATCTCCTTTGGCGACCTTATCCTCGTAGTGTTCTTCGGGCTTCCCGTCTATGGTCATGCTAAGCCCTATCTGCGGCATTACCAGCCACGGGTATTGCTTCAGGTGCTGCTGTTGCTTTTTTGACCAGGTAGCGAAATTGGTTTTCTTTAGACTGGCATACAGCATTACCATGGCCGGTCTTGTGGAAGCATCCAATGCATCGACATAGTTTTTAAAGGCGTCCGGCGATTGGCCGGCACCGCTCAGCACTTTGCCGACAGGTTCAAATCTGGCGCCGTAGTAAACTCTCGGTTGATACTTTACCTGGGATAACAATGATGCGGAATCCTTTACCAGGAAAGTGGCGGTTAGAAGAAATAAGGCAAGTTTTCTTTTTAGCATGAGCAATTAGAAATAAGACCTGTCAATTCCTGCAGGAGGAATCGACAGGTTTACTATGATAAAGTTAATCAGGATTTTGAACCAGGTTGCTATTGCGATCCAGTTCTCCCTGAGCGTATTTCACAAGTAGTTTATTAGAGTTCCATGGTAGAGGATCGGCACAACCACTTTGTTTAACGATTGAGCATCAGGAGTTAAAGAAAGGTTGATGACATTTCTACGATTAACGGCGATTTGCTGCGTTTCATAGCCGGTGTAGCTAAAAATCAGTGTCTGATTGGGTTGCGCGGAAATACTGAAAGTTCCCTTTGCTGTTGTGGGAGTACCCGTGGTGGTGCCCTTCAATGTAATAGATACTCCAACAAGTGGATTACCGTTTTCGTCCTTAACTGTTCCTGTTACTGTATTCACTTCCTGCGCCCATGCAGTAGTAAATGTTAGCAGAATAACCAGGTGAAAAGAGGCAAAATGTTTGAGGGGAATGCATAGAACAGTACTAATAAATTTCATAGCAATCATTTTTAGTTAGGCAATTAATAAAGTAAATATAATATGAATTATAATTACTATGCAAAGAATTAAATGATTTTCGGAGAAAAGAAAGTGCGCTCCAAAGCGCAAAATAGCATTGTACCTGCAGCTTTATATGATAGAAAAGCGGAACTTCATCTTTATTTCTAATACTTGCTGCTAAATGGGAAAGAAATTATCATTGAACGACATTGCGAAGGAACTGAATATTTCTACTACTACAGTGTCAATCGTTTTAAACGGAAAGGCAAAAGAAAGAAGGATCAGCCCTGCCCTGGTCGAAAAGGTTTTGAAACTCGTTGAGCAACGAGAATATAAAATCAACCTGGTGGCCAAGAGCCTGCGAACAGGAAAATCAAAAATTATAGGTCTTTTTGTAGAGGACATCTCCAATTCGTTCTTTGCCCAGTTCGCCAGACAAATCGAGGAGAAAGCCTACAGCTCGGGCTATAAAATCATTTACTGCAGTACCAATAACGACACGCTAAAGACCAAAGAATTATTGCAGATATTTAAAAGTCGCCAGGTAGATGGATATATAATAACGCCACCAAAAGGCATTGAAGAAGATATACGGTCTTTAATAGACAGTGACTCTCCTGTTGTATTGTTCGATCGTTATTTTGATGAGATAAATACGCATTACGTTGCTATAGACAATGCTTCCAGTACCCATTTAGGTATTGCGCATTTAATCGGGCAAGGCTACCGGAAGATTGCTTTCATAACAATTATTTCGGAACAAACCCAGATGACGGGCCGCCTGGATGGTTACCGGAAATGTATAAAAGAACATCATCTGGAAGAGAATGTAATTGAAATCAATAGAGATAAAGGGCAGAAACACATCGTACAGCGAATCAAAGGCTTTCTGCAGAAGAATCGTCAGCTTGATTCCATTATGTTCTCTACAAATTTTCTTACGATGCAGGGACTAAAATGTATAAAGGACTTAAAACTACGAATACCACAGGATCTGGGGATTTTGAGCTTCGATGACAATGAGTTTTTTGAGTTATACCAACCAACCATTACTGCTATCGCTCAGCCCATCGAGGAGTTATCCTCTCATGTGATCAAAATACTTCTTGCAGACCTGGCTTCCGGTCAGGTGAATACTAAGAATTATCAGAATATTGTTGTTCCGGGAAGTTTGATCATTCGTGATTCTACCATAAAAAGAGTTGCTACTAAAAAATAGGTTATCTACTTACTTTAAAAACTTCATTATCCTGCTTTCGCCCGCGAGAATAGTAATTACGGTATATTTTACCGGTATGTTTTCTGGAGACTGTTTCATCTGGGCAGCGGTTTCAACCAGAAGTTTTATAGCTGCATCCATTTTTGTCTTGTTAGTGATCTTTAGCTTCAATTCCCGGTTGTTGTCAGCAATCACCTCTGTAGAAATATTATCAAACGATACAACGTACGATTTATCAGGCAGCACATAGAGACCTGGAATTTCAGTATAAGCGAGCATCAGGGCCGTCTCTGACCATGTAGTAATGAGCGGCATTTCTCCGATACCTTCCAGCCAATCCGTTGTACTTACGCGCTCGCTCATCCAGCCAGGCTTCAACCCGGGAATTGGTTTTTGGAGATGGGAAAGGTATTGAGGTATGTTATGACAGATATCTTTCAACAATTCCGAGTAAAACTTGTTGCCCGTTGCGCGGTAAAGTTCAAGTAAAGCCAGCCCTGAATAGGTACAGATGCCAGGAGCACCATGTTTATTTTGGGTATTAGCAATTACTGCCCCGGTGGATCTCAACTTCAATTTACCGAACATAGAAGATGCAGGGAATCTATAATTATAACACATCACCCAGGTGGCAAACTGTTTAGCCACATCTTCCGCTATATAGAGCCACTTTCTATCTCCCGTTGTTTTATACAGTTGCATGTAGGACTCGAGAAGCCCGTAGCAAGATTCGCTGTCTGGATTTTGCATGGCATCTCCCGGCCCCCCGCAGGTTATCCCCTTCTTTACAAAATGTTCATTGTAGTAGTTGGCTGCCTGAATAGCAACATCCAGATACTCCTTATTGCCATAGTATTTATAACTCAGGCAGAGCGCGGCCGGTGCTATGCCTCCGCTTGTTGAGCCGCCTACAATTACAACACCCGTTCTGCTGTCGACGAAATTACCAAACTGGCCATGCTGTTTCCAGAGCCTGACAAACGCATCTGCAACTACTTTGGCACCTGCTTTCCAAGTATTTTTAACAGGATGATTTAATTGTTGCAACTGCATAAATTGCCGGATCACGTAATAGAGCCCATCCCCACTCTTTCTGATAAGGTGCCAATTGGCAGTATGAGGCTTTCTGATATCGCCACCGTACCATTTATTACCGCCCTCGCCAGAGTCCCAGAAGAACCCTGAAGGCGATATACCAGCGGGGAACAGCCAATCAAAATTTCTTATAACATGTGCTTTAGTGGTATCCGTACCGTTAACGAGTAATGGATAGGTAGATATCATCCCACCCGTCCACCCAATCTGCCAGTCCTGCAAAAAGTTTTCACGCGCTCCTACAGAATAGTAACCATATTCCGGTACGAAATTCAACTCATTGAATTTCTTTTCCTGAACGTTAAATGCCGCTGAAAAAGGAAGAACAGTAGCGAGTGTATCATCCCGAATAAAATCTTTTCTTATGATGGAAAAGCTATTGAAAAGATCCTGCAATCGTTCTGCGTTAAACTCATATATGCGCAACCGGATAATGGCAGAATCACCTTGCTTAAAATCAACTGTTTTGTCATCGGATGGAAACCGCATATCAGTAAGATGATACTTATACACTTCTCTTACTACAGGAGCGGTAATAGAAATAACAGCATCCTTCCTGTCGTCGGTTTCTTCTATTCCTATTCCGTGATCTCCCCATGCAGAACCCTGCTCGGTAAGCATCCAGAATACTTTGCCGAAGCTACTATCGTAGAACCCGGCAGCCGGGGTAGCCATACTACCGGAACGTTCCTGAATCCGGGAGGGCCCGTCCTGGAAATTCAACTTTGGCACGTCACTTATAATCTGTGGCTTTGCAGGGCCTATGTCCCGAGGGTCAAGTAGTTTAGGTGAATAGGAAATACGCCGCCAGTCGAACCTGTTGCCATTGTATACGGCTCCCGGAAAAAGAACATAATTAGATGCGGACCAATTGCTGAAAGCTAAGTTAACCGTAACACTTGAATGAGGCGAACTTCCCTCTTTGCAATAAAAGGTAACTGCGATATCGAGGGCATTTTTCATGTTCTCTACTGGTACTATAGCTGTTTTTACCTGCCATAATGCAGAAGGAGATCTGAAGCTTTGAAAAGCTTCACTAACGGCAGTATTAGTTCTATTGGTAAGATAATTGAAGTGCCGGGTATCGTACTGGTTAACTTGAACTGATAAGGCAGGCTGTCGCTCAAATCTAAAGGAGTCTAGTATGTTCTGACACAATGCGTTCGATGTAATCATAAAAAACACGAACGAGCCAATGATTTTTAATCCTGATTTGTATGGCATAATTCAAATTGACAAAGTTTTAAACCCGAGAATTCCTTTTAAACAATCGATTTAGCAAAGTAACCAGAATTGCTTTAAATTACACGAAAATTAATAGTAGAAGTGAGCATTTTAGAGCTTGCCCTTACAAAATTTACCAGCATCGCTTTTAATCGCTGTGCATATTGTATGAAAAATAACATGCTAATCCGCTTGCTGATCACCTCGCTTCCCCTTCTTTTTTTAAGCACTTGCGTCAGTACAAAAACCGGTGCTGAAAACAGTGCAGCAATACATGATTCCAAAAACAGGCTCGTTATAACCGATATCGGTAAAGAGTACATTCCCGATGGGAAGAATGTTGTAGTGGCTCAGAACAATTATGACAAAGGTGGCACCACCAGTATCCGGAATATCGACAGGGAACATCTAGCGTGGAAAGAAGATGGATACTTTCAACGCAACCGGGATATAGGCCAGGTTTTTACGCCTGAAAAAGACGTTGAACTGCAGGCAATTGTTTTGAGAACAGGGCCTACGGATAAAGCTGTTCTGGAAAATACTCCCGGAGCAAAGATGTTTGTGCAGTTTTACCAATTATCAGGCAACCCCACCATTAACGATAACGGAACGCCCTTGGGAACAAATGCGAAACATGGCTTTTCTTCCAATCACCGGTGCGATGACTATATAGAAGGCGTTGAATACAAGACCTTACAGGTGGTGAAAGGCGGCGTTTTCCCCAAGATGCCTATTACATTCAAAGGAGATAGTGCGGTGAATTCAGATGAGGGCAGATTACGTTTTATGCGCTGGAAAATAGCGGGTCCTCCTTTAGCCTTCCAACAAAACCATCGATACGCTTTTATTATAGGTTTTGAAGAACCGGGAAATGGCTTCGGCTTTACCTTAGCAAATGCAAATACAGCCGGGTTTAACTACCCACCCAGTATCACCGACGAAAATGATAATTATAAAGGTGGGTGGTCGATCCGCCGAGAAGGTGATGGTCAGGTGCTGCTTCAAACTTTTCCTGGCAACAGCCCTCCTCAGAAACAGAGCGACAGAGCCAGGCTATACCAACAATCGTTGTTCGATAGTAAGTTGAACCGTTGGAAAGCAGCACCCTACACCGATGGATATCCCGATGTTGACACTTATAGAGACTTGCAGTTCTTTATAGAAGGCACCTATAAATAATATTTCTTCCTTCTAGATCCGGGGAACCGCGGTCATACAGATATTGGCAGTAAACAGTCCATTACGGCCAGGCCTCTAATGGCACCATTGCAGCCGACGAACTACTTCTGACAGCCGCAGATATTGAATCGCATCCCGTGCTGTTAGAATGTTGACTATTTTGCCTTAATTTCACGCCAGACAACGATTCTTTAACAACAATGCTTTGCATTTAATCACTAACATATAAATGTATAATGAGTACTCCTAACAAACGCCGGGAATTTATCCGTAATATTTCAATAGCGGGCACTACGATGTTATTCTATCCCGCATTATCGTCAGCTTCCGGTTTCTTCAAAGGTTCCCCTAACAGGAAAGTTGTAATAGCTGTTATGGGAACGAATAGTCGCGGTCTTTACCTTGCTAAAGCTTTTGCAAAACTACCGGATGTGGAAGTAGGCTATATATGTGATGTCGACTCCAGTGTACTGCAGAAAACCATAGCTGAAATAGAAAAGATATCGGGTAAAAAACCGCAGGGCTTTACAGATCTGCGTAAGCTGTTGGAAAGAAAAGATTTCGACGGCCTTGTTATTGCCGCACCCGATCACTGGCATACCCCAGCTGCTATCATGGCGTTACAGGCAGGCAAACATGTGTATGTGGAAAAACCTTGCAGTCATAATCCCAGAGAAGGTGAATTGCTGGTGCAGGCTTCACTTAAATACAACCAGCTGGTGCAGATGGGCAGCCAGCGAAGAACTTTCGCTAACGTGAAGGATATGATCGCGCGATTGCACAGAGGAGATATAGGAAGGGTTTATTTTGCCAGGGGATGGTATGTAAACGACCGCAAAACAATCGGGAAAGGAACAAAAGCCGAAGTTCCCTCCAAGCTAGACTTTGATTTGTGGCAGGGGCCCGCGCCCCGCAGGGATTATCGAAGCAATTTAGTGCATTATAACTGGCATTGGTTCTGGCATTGGGGCACAGGCGAGGCGTTGAATAACGGAACGCATGAATTAGATGTAATTCGCTGGGGACTTCAGGCAGATTATCCAACTAAAGTGGTGTCTGGCGGTGGACGTTTCCACTTCTCTGACGACTGGGAAACTCCCGACACGCAAACAATTACGTATAATTTCCCTAATAATACCGGCTGCACCTGGGAAGGCAGAAGCTGCAATTCATTCAACTCCGAAGGAAGTGGCAGAGGCGTAGTTTTTTATGGTGATAAAGGAACCATACATTACCCCGGCGGAAACAGCTTTACCGTTTACGATCCAGCTAATAAAGTGATAGCGGCGGTAAAAGACAATATCGTTGTGGATGCAGGAAACACCGTGAGTCCCACCGCTGATCTCGACGGGCTTCATTTACTTAACTTCTGTGAATCTATAAGAGGAAACGAAAAAATCAATGCTCCGATCCTGGAAGGACACAAATCTACCTTGCTACCGCAATTAGGCAATATTGCTTACAGGGTTGGAAGAACACTGCAGTGTGACCCATCTAACGGGCATATCCTTCACGACAAAGAAGCAATGAGTTTATGGAGCAGACAATATGAAAAAGGCTGGGAGATAAAAGTTTAGGCAAACGCTGGTAATAAACTACCTCCCTTATTCCACGTAAGTTCTACCCAAATAATTTGGAAATGCAAGATTGTTTATATTACTTTGTGAATCAAAGTGCTTTAAATGAATACTACAGAACAGAACCTGGAAGCATTACGGGATATCAGGAGCATGATGGAGCGCAGCAGCCGTTTTATCAGCTTAAGTGGGTGGAGTGGCATTTCAGCCGGCACTTGTGCGCTGATTGGTGCATGGTTCGCCATTAAACGAATCAATTCTTACTATGGAAATGAGTATGATTATAGCACTGCCTGCCCTTCCTGCCTGAAAAACGATCTTATCACGATCGCAACATTCGTTTTTATCGGAGCCTTTATAACGGCTACTTTATTTACTTTTCTGAAAAGCAGGAAAGAAGGGGTGGCTATCTGGGGCAGTGCTGCAAGAAGATTGTTGTGGAACACCTTACTGCCCATGCTCACCGGTGGTTTCCTATTATGGCGCATGATGGAATTGAAAGAATACCAGCTGATTGCTCCTGGCTGCCTGATTTTCTACGGGCTGGCACTGGTAAACGGAAGCAAGTACAGCATTGGGGAAGTGCGCTATCTGGGGTATGCCGAGATCCTGACAGGTATTGTAGCATTATGGACAGTACGATCCGGTATTTACTATTGGGCATTCGGATTCGGTATTCTGCATATTGTTTATGGTGTGGCGATGTGGTGGAAGTACGAAAGAAGTTCCTGATTGGGTTAGCTCAGGAAGCCTAAAAGATAACAATTAATGAAAAATCCGATAGAGCATTTAAATAAGGTTTTCGACAGCCGTATACGATTGGGCATCATGAGTGCACTGATGGTGAACGCTGAAGTGAATTTCAACGACCTTAAAGAACTGATACAGGTTACCGATGGCAACCTCGCCAGCCATCTCAAAACCCTGGAAGAAAACGGTTATATGAAAGTACAAAAAGGCTTTATCGGACGCAAAACCAATACGACCTACTCTATAACGAAAGCAGGTGAGAAGGCTTTTAAAACCCATCTCGATGCTCTTGAAA
Source organism: Chitinophagaceae bacterium (assembly GCA_014380425.1). GTDB lineage: Bacteria > Bacteroidota > Bacteroidia > Chitinophagales > Chitinophagaceae > JADCRZ01. Next base: position 10,923 of record JACMJX010000057.1, read on the forward strand.
AAATGATCCGCTCTATAGAGTGATTTTTTTTACTTAATTACTTTGAAAAACAAAGCGCTTTAACAATGAGATTATTAACTTCCGTAGGCCTCGCATTAAAAATCTGGATACTGACCAGTATAGTATTTGGTCTTGGCGCACTTGCATATTCCATTTTTTTCTCAGAGAATGAATGGATCATCTATTCGCTTTTTGCCACACCCATTGCGGCAGTAGCTAGTATTCCCGTACTGATTATTCTAATACTCACCGTATCGAGACTTAAAGAATCAAAAGCTCCGAAAGACAAGAAAATGAGAAGCCTCTTTCTGGTATGCCTCGGCGCCTCTTTTATCTATGCTCTTCCGGCAGGGTTCATATTAGGATTTGCTTTCTCTGACGATTCGTTTTCTAAATGGCTGATATCCGTACTCATGGTAACAACCTTGCTCTTTGTCTGTAGCAGCGCGGCGTTGCTATTTCTACAGAAAAACCTGTCTAACTATTTCGTTTCATTATCTAACAATAATCAATTATCACAATCTGACAAAATGGAAACACATCAACATCAGCAAGTATCTGCTCCTGCGGATTACAACACTTCTGCGGGTAACAAAACAGTTATCAAAGGCATCATTACAGGTATATTGATACTTGTGATGATGATTCCCACTATTTTTATCACCAACCTTGTTCATGAGAGAGAGGCGCGCCAGAAAGAAGTAGCGGCGGAAGTTAGCAGCAAATGGGCTTCTTCTCAAACCTTAACGGGCCCTTATCTCTATCTGCCTTACAAAATTTACTACAAAGACAAGGAAGGAAAAACGCAGGAAAGCAGCGCCCACTTTTGGGTGCTTCCAGACGATCTGAAAGTTACAGGAAGGGTAGATCATGAAATCCGCCCACGTTCTATCTACAAAGTGTTGCTGTACCGGGCCAACTTGCAGGATAGCGGAAACTTTATCCTCCAGATCCCCAGCGACGTTGATGCGAACGCCATAAAATGGGCAGAAGCAAAGATCTGCTATGGACTTTCCGATTTCAAGGGTATAGAAGAAAGACTGGCGATCCGGTTCGGGGGCAAAGAATATGAGTTGTCTCCTGGTCTTCCTTTCAATGATATCAATAAAACAGGTCTTTCCGCCGGTATTCCCCTTAGTACTGCCGATATCGGTAAAACTGTTTCTTTCGATATGAATCTCCGGTTAAAAGGTAGTGAACAATTGCACTTTGTTCCGCTTAGCGGCACCAGCAATTTCACGTTACGCTCCGGATGGGGCAGCCCCTCTTTCGACGGCAATAATCTACCGACGGAAAGAGAAGTGACGCCTAAGGGCTTCAATGCAAGCTGGGCTTTCAATAAAGCCAACCTGCCCTTCGGTACGATACTTAAAGACTTTCAGTTTGATCTTGACACTGTTGCATTCGGAGTTACCATGCTGCAACCTGCGGATCAGTATGCAAAAACAAGTAGAAGCGTAAAGTATGCTATACTATTTATAGGTCTCACTTTTGCCTTGTTCTTCATAGTAGAATTGACCCAAAAGCGACCCGTACATCCGGTGCAGTATGTTCTTATCGGGCTTGCTCTTGTGATATTCTATACATTGCTGCTCTCCATCAGTGAATTCATGCTGTTTGATAATGCCTACCTGATTGCCGCCCTTGCTACCGTTTCATTGATAACGATTTATGCAAGGGGGCACTTCGGCAACTGGAAATCAGCTGGTCTATTCTGTGGAATCTTGTCTGCTCTGTATGGATTCATTTTTGTACTTATAAGGCTGGAAGATACTGCTTTGCTGGTTGGAAGTATCGGACTGTTCGTAGTACTGGCGCTGGTGATGTACGCCAGCAGAAAGATTAACTGGTATGGAACGCCCGCTCCATTTCCCGTTTCCAATACCTAGATAATGAAGCTATTGTACAGCTTAGTGAAAAGGGGACAATAAGTCCTCTTTTTTCTTTTTATCCTTCTTTCGGTTCAGGAATATTCAGTTAGAGAAGAGGGACAAATACCGAAGATCCCTCGTTGACTATTGGGCATAAAAAAGGAGGTAAGTAGAAACAAACCTCCGATGGTTATTAACCATTAAACCTTATCCTATGAAAGATCAAATATAGATGAAAAAGGAAGACATCACAAAAATTAATTCAACAATCTTGTACAAAAACGAAGAAATTGAGCAGAATTAACTAAGCAATAAGTAGCTGAGTATTCTTATCACTGCAATGGGGGGATGCAGGTCGTTAAATAACGGCTGTATATTGTTAAAAGGCACCATAACTTCGCGGTGACAGGCTGATATTGAAAGAATGCCTTTATATTTACGCTCTGCCAGAGTTCTTCACTACAACACCGCAAAAGAATGAGATTTAATAATATATTACTTGCATTTACTGCCACCATAGGCATTATGGTCGGCACTTCCTGTCAGAAAGATGACACGGAAGAACAGAATGGAACCCAGTCGCTGGTGGTTAAAGACATGAGTTACGGCAATGATCCTGCTCAAAAGATGGATGTTTATCTTCCGGCAAACAGAAACAGCGAAAGTACCCCGGCAATATTTCTAATCCACGGAGGTGCGTGGATTGGAGGCGACAAGTCGGAATTCGACACTATAGTACAAACACTTCAGCAAAGCCTTCCTGACTATGCTATATTCAACATCAATTATCGCCTCGTAAGTTTTATAGGTTCCAATGGCTGGCCCGATCCGTTAAACGACGTGGACAGTGCCTTTTCCTTTGCTGCCCGTAAAGCAACCGAGTATCAATTCAATCCGCAAAAGCTGGCATTGATTGGCGCCAGCGCAGGAGCTCATCTCGGTCTTTTAAAAGCTTACTCGCTCAACACTGGAAATAATATTAAAGTAGTAGTGGACTTGTTTGGCCCGGCAGATATTGCTGATCTTTACAACAATCCTCCTGATCCCGCGCTGCCGGGGCTGCTGAGTTTTTTTATGAATGGCGGCCCGGATGTCAATGCAGTTGGTTATAGGGCGGCTAGTCCGATTTTTCAGGTAACTGCCGCCGCTCCGCCTACTATTATATTCCATGGCACCCTCGATGGGCTTGTTCCAGTATATCAAAGCGATAGTTTACATAAGCGCCTGGTGAAGGCAAATGTG
>JACMJX010000058.1 GCA_014380425.1 Chitinophagaceae bacterium
CATAACAATAATACAATAAACAGCTAATAATTTGGGAGGGGCAATATATCTCATAAGGAATGTGCCGGCAAATCTTCCGATCATGAACATCAACAAAGCCCATGAAAGTAGTTTTCCTGCAGCAACTTCGTCAACGCCGGCAACTCTATAAGCGAAACGAATAAAGAAGCTGCTAATGCAAACCTGCGCACCTACATAAAAGAACTGAGCAAGCACCCCCCATATCAAGTTCTTTTCCTGGAAAATAGAGCCTTTCACTTCCAGTGAATCGTCTTCCCTTATTTCCGGCAATTTGGTACGCCATAAAACGACTGCTATAGCAAATACTACTAGCCCGATAAAAATAAAAGGAGTCTGTACCGCAGAAGCCTCCTGGTTCAGGTATTCATTCAACTGGGATGGAGACATAGCTGCTTCCTGTTCAGGAGTGAGCGTTTGTCCGGATAAGATGAACTCCGCGCCGAAACGTGGTGCGAGAAATGCTGCCAGACCATTGAAAGACTGTGCGAAATTCAATCGCTGCGTACCAGTGGCAGGATCACCAAGAACCGTAATATATGGGTTTGCAGCAGTTTCCAGGAATGCAAGCCCGCTGGCAATAATAAAAAGAGCTACAAGGAAGAATGTGTAAGACCTCATACCGGCAGCAGGGTAAAATAGAAAAGCACCGATCGCAAACAGGCTAAGTCCAAATATAATTCCGCCTTTATAGCCAAACCTGGCCATAAATTTTCCGGCAGGTATAGCGAATAAAAAGTAAGCGAAATAAGAGGCGGAGTCTATAAATGCTGATTGCGTGTCGGTTAGCTGACAGGCTTTCTTAAGATGAGGGATCAGGATCGGGTTCAGATTGAGTGCAAAGCCCCACAGGAAAAACAAGCTGGTAATTAATACAATGGGGAATAAATAACTCCTACCCAATCGGGGAACATCAGGGGTTAAGGTTTCGGTTGACTTAGGCAATGTCATTCGTTGTGTATTTAATTAGACAATTTAGGCAATGATAAGTTTTATTTCTTTTATACTCTTTTTTATAAGGCGACTGCCGGTTTCACAAGCTTTGCCCGCTGTTTACTGTGGTTCAAGATCCTCAAAAGGAATATCCGTTATCGGGAAGCTTTTCCATTCATTAAAATCAAAATGCCACCACTCGTCTGGATATACCAAGAAACCATACTTAAGCATTACGCGCTTGAGTAGTTCCCGGTTACTAATAACCTTGGCAGGCAGGTGTTTATAGTTAGTATGAGCTTTTTTGGTAAAACTGTCATAAGGAGTTGGCATTGAAAGTTCTTGCCCTGTCTTTAGATGGATGATCGTAAGATCGACGGCGCACCCCCGGTTATGGCGAGAACCTCTATAGGGCGAAGCCACAAAAACAGTATCCAGGAATTTCTCATAGAATTCCACCGTTACGCGGTAGGGTCTGTAGCCATCAAATACTTTCAGGCCATATCCCATCCCCTTCAGTTCCTCCTGCACTGCCTTAAGAGCCTGCGCTGCAGGGAGTCGTAGAAAAGCCGCCGTGGTGCTATACACTGGTCTTTTCATCAGGTTATCTGCAGTGGCGTAGCGTATATCCAATCGAAGATCCGGGATAAATCCATCCAACGCCACAAGGCGCTGCCGGGCATCGTGTTTAACTAAGGAATCATATTGCTGAATAGATGATACAGTATGGAGACCGTACTTGTTTTGAGTATCTCGCTGCCCCAATACCGCGGCCAGGGGGCCGATCACAAAAAAGAGCGCATAAATAATTCGTTTGCACATAGCCATGGGTTCATTTTGGTATTAGCAGGACCGGTAAACGTTTGTGCCAAATTAAATTATTTTACCAATAAAAAAGCCTATATGTTAATGAGATACCCTGTCAAGCTTTTCGATACGGCTCTTGAAAAGTGAAGGCAGCAATAAGGATTTTATCAACCGATCTCCTTTGAATAACCTGGAGAACTTGTACATGGCAACTACGGGTGGAAACAGTGATTTGCTATTGGAAAAAAGTAGCTGTCGTACTCTTTCCGGCACTAACATTTTTTGCAGCTCTATAAGAAGACGGAATCTTACCGCTCCGAGATGCTTTTCATATTGTTTGTACAGGTCTACAGAAAACCGGCTTTTCTCGAGGTTTTTCTCCAATTGCCTTGTATGCATTTCCTGCCACTCTTGGTAACCCTCAGGAAGGCCCTCTATACCCATTCCTGCTCCTACTTTATTAAATATTACCAGGATTTCGTTTTTCTCCCCCAGGGTCAGCTTTCGCTCCAGCAGCTCGAATGATGTGATGGAATAATTGATCAGCATAAAAAGCACATCTCTGTATGCCCATTGAGGAATAGTACTTCCCCTCGCAGTTTCTACGGCCGAATGAATACTTCTTATCTTAGCAATAGCGCTTTCTGCCTGCTCGTTATTCGAAAAGATGATCTGGCGGGCATAATCAACCGTAGAGAAAAGCCGGCCTATCGGATCTGCCGGTAGCTTACCTGTAAAGTATAACCAGTCAACTGATTTATTCACCGCAAACTCCGCCGCAGCTCCTGCGAAAATGAACAGGATAGTGTCTGATTTGCCCCAGATCTCGCGTAGAATTGAACGTTCACTAACAAAGCATTCCATAGTATCAATAGCACGGTTAAAACAGCAGATAAAGCACTTTGATAGGCAAAGTAACTCAATATAAGTAATATTCAAAATTTTATTAACAACGACGCATTCTAAAGAACTGGATAGATCTTTATACGAATAGCCGGGATACCGGAAAGTTCTACAAGAGTCGTAGAACCGGAATCTGGATGATTCATTGCTTAACAGAAAACATTACGTTCGGGAACATTCAACCTTAGTTCCGTTTTTTAGAGAGCAAGTTTCAATCCCAGGCTGTTGCCAGACACTTCGATTGTGTTCAATACTTGCCGCAGTATCTTTCCATGGTTATTGTGAAGCAGATACATGATGCCATCGAAAACAAATAATGCGGCACCTTGCATCAGCAGGCTTTTACCGTACCCCCGGTATCTTGAAGGGTCCGCATCGTTATTACCTTTCTCGATAAGATAAACTCCTCCTACTATATAGGCCAGGTCGAAGCCTGCGTTAAAAAGAAAGATCTTTTCAGCACCTGACTGTTCCTTCATTGTTTCGGCAAAAGAGAGTTCCTTACCTTTTCTATTAAGGCTAAACAAGGCAACACCTGAAAGAGCGAGATTCACGGAACCGAAGACGAGATTCATTCTATGGAAGTATTTTGTTTCCCCTTCAGTGGTGGATTGCCCGATAGCTCCGGAAATGATGTTGGCTGCTGCCCAGGAAGCAAGCACTGTCATGCCATTCCTGTTAATATGCAATCTATCCTTGTTGAAGGATGAAAGATTTGTTTGACAGAAGAGGCCAATGCCCAATAATAAGTTTGGAAGTAATAGTATGATTCTTTTCATAAAGTTAAATACGTAAAAGATGTTCCGTAAGTTTAAATCTGCCTCTCTCCGCCTGAATAAAGTTAGGCTGCTTTAACCAGTCTTTAACAAACTTTCCTGATCCGGCACCGTCAGATATAGAGATAAAATTAAAGATTATGAAGAAGCTCTATTTATTACTTGTGCTGTTCGTTGTTACGCTCACCAGCTGTACAAAAGAAGTGATAGTGCCTGTTGGAGACGATGTATATACCTGGATGCAAACCCATGACAAAGGTACGGTAGCCTATGTTGACTATTACACTGGGAATTACATTGTAGAAACGTTCCGCGGGTTTAGCGTTGTTGAACCGTTAGACGGCATTGCACCGCACGAAAACGACCTTGAATACGCTTATTTCGGGAGCAGGGGTGCGCAGTCAACCTATAACTATACGGGCGATTATTTTACCTCTATCAATGTAGTAGCTACCCGCCTTAGTTGGTCGGAGGCAATTTATTTAATTGATCAGCTCAGTTATTAAGCTGACTCGCATTACTATGGTCTTACTATGGATAACGGTGGAATTAAATTGACCTTCATTACAAAAAAACTGGTTTCTTTGCAGTCTGATGTCACTATTCATTACATCGCTCAACTCGGGAAGCAATGGCAATTGCTACTACATCGGTAACAAGAAGGAAGCAGTTCTTATTGATGCAGGGCTTTCATGCCGCGAAGTAGAAAAAAGAATGCATTCTCTTGATCTTCCGGTAACGAATGTAAAAGCTATCTTTATTTCGCACGAACATACTGACCATGTTAAAGGCCTTCCCGGAATTGCGTCAAAATATAAGCTACCCGTTTATATCACTGGTAAAACACTCCAGAAAGGAGGCTTTGTTCTACGAGATACTGTTACCTTACCCCTTGGCGCTAATGAGCCAGTTGCAATTGGAGATCTTGTTGTTACCGCGTTTCCAAAGAACCATGACGCTGTCGATCCCCATAGTTTTATCATTTCCGGCGAAGGAATTACAATAGGGGTATTTACTGATATAGGCATTCCATGCGAGCATGTCATCTATCATTTCAAACAGTGTAATGCTGCTTTTCTCGAGGCCAATTACGATGAAGTGCTTTTGCAGCAGGGGAAATATCCGTTTCAGCTTAAACAACGCATCCGCGGTGGAAAGGGACATTTGTCCAACAAGCAGGCTTTGGATCTTTTTATAACACACAGGCCTTCATTTATGAGTCATCTGCTTTTATCGCACCTTTCGAGAGAAAATAATTGTCCAGATCTTCTGATGCAACTGTTTACCCCTCACGCAACCGACACCAGTATTAGCATTGCTTCCAGATTCGGCGCAAGCCCGGTATACACCGTTTACAAAGGTGAAAATGGCGTTATTAAAACTATTCCGGCTCCTCGCCTGTTGCAAGGCGTTTTGTTCTAAATTTGGCAACAATCATCAAGCTATCAGTCGATTTTAAAATGAAATTAGTGTTCAAAGTGCTTGCATTTATAATTTGTTTATTATAGCTTTATAAACACAACGAAGTACTTCGATGGCCGATTCGTACGGAAATCAAGTGCTTGCCACTCTTCACCATTTTTAGATTCGATTTCTCACTAATGCCCCGTTGTTTTTACTGTTGCAACAGATCCTTTGTCTGCTTTAGTTACAAATTATAAAATGCTGTACCTGTGATGGCCATTTATATTTTGCTGTAATGTTAAAATAGTTGACTTTTCAACATCTGTGGATATTAGTTTCTTCGTAAACTATTTTTTCGTGCTACCTTCATCAAATAATTATTAAAGAAATCGGTTTCATGGCAGAATCAGTACCAACTAGTCCTTCGTTTCCCCTTATAAAAGTGGCCATTGCAGACGACCATGCTCGTTTTAGGGTAGGCATCAGGGCTGTATTGGCGCTGCATACCGATATAGATTTGATGGTAGAAGCTGAAAATGGCCGCGAGTTGCTCGATCTGATAGTAAACACTATTCCAGATGTAATACTTTTAGATATTCAAATGCCGGTGATGGATGGAATTGCGGCCCTCCCCCTGATCCGGGAAAAATACCCACAAGTAAAAGTTATTATTTTGTCTATGCACAACGATGCAGGAATGACCCGCCACCTCATGGAACGGGGTGCAGATGCCTATCTTCCCAAGAATTCAGATGTGCATATTATCTACGAAACCATTCAGGCGTGCTACAGTCAACAACGACGGATAGCTTAATTATCCCCTGCCGCCCTAACAGATGCTAGCTTATTGTTCCATTATCATTTTTATTAATATAGCTCGCCGCTAGCTTTTTTTCTTACAAATTCGTTCAGAGCTCACTGCGGTGCTTTACGCTCAGGCAATCAGTTATTTTATTAGGTTTAAGTTTGATTTAACATTAAAACAACATTATACATTATTCAATGTACCATGAGAGCTGTAGTTTTACACTTTCATATGGCAAGCAATCGTTAGAGGCCGTCCTGTTCTCAGGAGGGCCCTTTTTTTCTTCACCATACTTTCGCAATTAAATCATTAGATATACTATTTTTCCGGTAAAAATAGGGGTAACTTTAAGAACAGTTGTATTACAGGTTATGATTTCAATCCTTCTAAAACGAGCATTCTCCTTGTTACTTGTGGTGCTATTTGCAATGACTTCAGCGGCCCAGGAGCAGTTAACAAAATTTGATGTTTTCCATAATGGCAATATGGTAGGTATCGCCCAACTTTATCAAAAGCGTTCCGGCGACGGGCTTTATATGAAAATGACGACGGATATTAAAGTAAGGATGATGATGGAAATCAGCGTAAAAATTATAGAAGAATCAAGGTTTGTACAGGGGAAACTTATACATTCCCAGCTTAACAGGACGGTGAACGGTAAGGAAAAAGCAAATCGCCAGACCAATGCCATTGTAAACGGTTATCAAACAATTGCCGAGGGGAAACAAGGAACCATTTCTCAGCCTCGGATCGATTACAATCTCATACAGATGTATCAGACAGAACCCGTAAACAGGAGCAGGGTATACTCTGACAATTTTCAAACCTTTTTAACGATAACGCAGCTTCCCGGCCATGTCTATCGCATCAATCTACCAGACGGCAACTATAATGAGTTCACCTATAGCAAAGGAGTCTGCACACGCGTATCGATCAATTCGTCGATGTACACGATACAATTGAAACGCGTTTAAGTAGTTCTTATACGATCTGAATACCCTTCTTTTCCAGAATATCCTGCACGGAATCACTCATTTCACTGCGAATAAGCTCCGATTTCGTTACATCGTTGCACCAGAAATACGCTCTTATATGCGAAGTGGTAGTATTGATACTCGATATAAATAATTCCGGTTCCTTTCCCGGAGGCTTGTGATCGATTTGAGTAAGCGCTGCTCTTATTTCTTCCTTGAGTTCTTCTGCATTGAATGGCTTGGCGATGGTGAAATCAATGCTGATCCTTATATTATTATTACTAAGCGTCCAGTTAACGATATTATGAGAAAGAACATCGCCATTGGGAATGATAACTTCCGCGCCATCCGGAGTTAGCAGCGTGCTGGAGCGTATGCCTATTTCCTTCACACGGCCTTTCTTATCTCCTATTTCCACTACATCCCCTATTCTTAAAGGCCGGTCGAATATCAATATAATGCCTGATACAAAGTTATTGACAATGCCCTGGAGGCCCAGTCCGATACCTACGCTCAATGCGCCAAGTATCACTGTAATTTTATCGATGGCGAGGCCCGACGCAGCTACTGCTATCAGAAACCCCCCGGTAAGCAACACAAGCCGGGTAATAAGTAACCTCGATCTTTGCCCCTTGTTGTCGAAAGCAGCATCGTCCCCGGTATCTCCGAGAAAATAAGCAATATACTTCTGTAGAAAATTAGCCGTCCAGATAATGCCCAGGAAAAGTATCAGGCCACTTAATGTAAAGGAAAAACTACCTATATTTCGCGGAGTAATTAGAAATTCTATGAGATGATCAGTGAGTGTATTATAAATGTTAAGGTTTGTTGTAAACACCACCAGCCAGATGACGACCGCGAGCGAAGTAACAAAACGCTTGATACCTTTTCTGATGTCAGCTGCTTCAAAATAATCGGGATACTTTTTACGGATCCTGCTTGCCTGAATTTGAAGAAGAGAGGCTTCCGTAACTGAATTGATAAACACCGTTAAACCCGCTGTTTGAGCGAGCGCATAAATGGCCGTGGCACCAAAAATCTGCATCAAGGTAACCCGCCCGCCCAGATTGCAAAGGATAGCCAGGAAATTAAAAACTACATATAATAGTACGGCAAAGCCGATTGACCGCAAATGATTGTATTTTGTTCTGTATCGCAGAATAGTAACCACACCTAATACGAAGGCAGCGGCATTGATGATGAAGCTCCAGTAGCGCTGCAGATAAAAAGGCAGCCCGAGAAGCCTGCTGAATGAAAGCAAAAGAAACAGGAGAACAAAGATGGCCCAGAGAAGGAACACCTTTCTTTCGAGCCTGCTCCAGAAAAAGAAGGTAAGCGAGAACATCAGCATAAAACTGATTGCTTCAATGTAAATAGCAGGAGCATTTAAATCGAATAAGGGTGCCAGGCTGAGCATGAATACGAAGGAAGCGGTTAACGGAAAGGCCCTGATATAATTGAATTTAAAGGAATCCAATGCTCCTATCTTGTTTCTTACTTTGACACTTCTGAAATTAAAAGCGATCCATATAAAGAAAAGAAAGCCTATGAAAATCAACAGATATCGCAGACCTCTGGTGTTCGAGAAATAGTACCTTGCTATCTTCCGTTCACTCTCTACCGACTTTCTAAAACTATTACCGATAGATGGGTTACGCCTTGCCGATAGCGGTTCCCATAAATATTTTCTTTCTTTTGTAAAGGCCCTTGTTCCAACAGCTTTCAATAGGGTGTCGGCCTGGTATTGTAATTCTTCTATATTTATAGAATGAGCAGAAGCCTGTGCTTTAAGATGGACAATAAGTATGGTAGTGGCTTTTATAGTACTATCTGCGATCCGGAACTTCCCCCTTAACTGCTTTAGCTGCGGTTTAAATGTGTTTCGTAGTACGGTATCTCTGAAAATATTTCTTACAAGCGTATCCTTTCTAAGACCCCTTATTTCAGCTTTCAGGGCATTCAGTTTCTTATCGTAATTATCCAGTTCTTTATAATAACGTTTGGTATTATCCCCAAGATGCTCCAGCAATACCACAAACATCTGAAGATTACGTAAGTTAAGAGTACGATCATTTGTCTTTTCCAGCCGTTCTCGTATGATGGCCAGTGTTGAATCATCCTCATTCAGGCTGCTGCTTATGAGCCCAGTTCTATTGAACGAGGCTGTTACCAAGGGAGCTTTATTAAAAGGCTCGAACGCCCTCTCCAGCGAAGCCAGGTAGTCGCTCTTTGTTAAGGTTGCGTTTTCCGAGAACAAAGATGAATCGAAAGATCTCCGGGGCATTATTGCAGTATCCTGGGCAATTGCGGAACAGGCAAGTAGTAGAAGGCAGGTCAAAAAAGGAACGAATAACCTCATATTCTTTTGATATTGGAAAATAAATGAGAAATATAGTTAAAAAACCTGGAATAATATCCTAGCTGCCGCTGGATCCAATAAACATAACTATAGTTTCCTCTTTTTCCGCAGTGTCTGAATAGAAAGTTTTCAATCGCTCATAGTTTGATCCGATATACTCGAAAGACCCAGGTTCATCGTCCCAAAATCCAGGATAGATATTGAGTGCGTTCATCTGTAAGGGATCGTAGAACTTCTCTAAATCCTCTTTTCCCACCATCTTCAATTTGTCGTGTACAGTTTTCACCTGAAACTTATCGAGATACCGGGCAGGTCCATAGCCCAGATCCTGCGATTCATCGATAGCGCGATCCCCGAAGACCAACCAGGAGAGTGGGCTACCAGTATCATCTTCAACACTTACCTTCGAGGCAAGATATGAAATAGCATCCCAGGTTTTATCAATATCTAAAATGGAAGAAATACGTTCCATTTCTTTTAATCTGGATGCCAGAAGTTTACTGTCTTGTATATAGATATCGAGCTCCGATGGGGGGATGGCAAGGAATTTCCCGGTCATAGATGTACAGATTGCTGGTGTTGTGGATAAATCTCAAAATTAAGATTCATTCATATACGCCAACAATAATTTTTGAAGAACATGCACAGCATGATTGAAGATAAGTGAGCATGACTGGTAGTTGAAATCTACTAAAAGGAAATGCTATTTTCTTAACCTGCAATATTAATAACCTGCATGATCATATTGTTTTTTATGTTTGCTTTTCCGGATATTCGAATGCTTTTTCTTTGGCATTTCTTTGTTCCCCTGCTGTTCCGGACGATTGAAATAAGAATATGCAAAGGCGCCGACCAGAACGCTTACTGCGGCACCGCCGAGAACGGGTAAAAGTATTTTATTCTTCATAACTTATATTTTATACAGTTATTGAAAAATCTGTGCCATCACTTCCGGCTACTTCTTCATTTAGTTATCAGAGGATTACTTCAATAAAAAAGAACAGCCATACTAGTTCTTCTATCTTCTGGAGAAGAGTGTTCATATCGAACGGCTTTTCCATAAATTCATCCGCCCCTGCATTTTTTGCAAGTTGATGGATATCTCCACTTGCTGTAAGCATTAATATGGGAATGTGGCGGGTAGCACTATCGCCTTTAAGGATCTGGCAGATAGTAAGACCATTTGTATTGAGCATCCACCTGTCAAGCAGCAGAAGGTCTGGCATGTGCTTTCTAACATCTTCCGTTGTAGCCTCGTTGGAAGTTGTTATAACCCGATATCCTTCTTCTTCTACAATACATTGTAATACATCTACAATATCGGGGTCATCATCCGCAATCATCACTAACTTATCATTATTACGCTGCATCAAATTGTGTTTACAGTAACCCTCTATTATAAATGCCGGATTACAAAGTGAGGTACCAAATCTATGCCGTTATCGTTGGGATAATAAAACACGGCGGATCCAATAACTCAGGGCCGATACTGCTCCGTCATGTTAACCACTTTTCCGTCTATAAAGGAAAGTATCATTAAAGGTTCGTTTTTAAGAACGTTTTTAAGCTCGGATACTTTAATATCTTTACTTTTCGACGCTGTAGACGTATAATCCACTATGTCGATAGCGGCATTTTTGTCCAGTTCTACCGATTGTAAAGAAGTAGATGCATTGAAGATGTAGTAGCCATCGACTAAAGAGAAAGCGGTATCTCCCCGGGCATCAACAACATAGTGCGCATCGCCCGCAGTTTTGGCTTTTTTAAGCGCTTCGTCCCCGGTAAGGTATTCAACATAATCTACCTTTAAAACGTTTTTACCCTTTTCGGATTCTATTTTCCGGATAAAGGCATACTTGATTTCTGCTGCTTTCTCCGGTTCTTTTTTATCCGGTCGAAGTTCCGGCACTTCGTATTGTTTTTTGTTACCTGGTTGCTTCTCCATATTACCACACGCTGCCATTACAACCAATACCGGGATACCTAACAATTTATAGTTCATGATTATAAAACAGTTTTCATGTAAGCAGCATATTAACTGCCGGGTTCAGAAAAGCAAAGATAAGAAAACCGCCCTATCAATCTAAATGCGTTCAACAGGCACGCAGGAGTATCTTGCCGCACTTTAGATTTGTACTAGCTTTTTAATACGAACCAAGTGGCTGTTCCACCAAACGATTGTGCAAAGGAAGACACCCAAAACCCCAGGCAGCTCTCAAGATGAGAAGCTTCCTGTAGAGCTCCGTGGGATATTACGACTCTTAAAGAGGCGATTGTGTTACCAGTAAAACCTGAGTGATGGAAACAAAGAGGGGTCCTGTAGAAACAGGTCCCCGTGACTCGTTAGAGTCTAACCTAATTTAATAAGATATTACAACTTGTTTACCTGTAATGAATATAAGTTTAAAAAAGGGTACGGATTAAAACTCTATTCAATTAGCAAACCTACTGCTTCTTTGACACATAAAAACACTTTCTACACGAAGTTGTAGAAGATCAATTCGCGTCTAAAGAAGAAGATCGCTTGGCACAACCATTATCCCGGACCGCCCGGTGCGCAACCGGTTCTACTATTTAACATTTTTATTAAC
>JACMJX010000059.1 GCA_014380425.1 Chitinophagaceae bacterium
AACCAGTAGAAAATATTGGATGATTTCATTCTGCAAAAATAGCAGCTTGCGACTACTTATCGATCTGATAATAATACACGGGTTGATAAGTGCCTTCGCTGATGGTGAAATAGCCGCTCCCGTCTAGGATAAACCCGATAGATTCACCCTGCGGTTCTATTTTATAAGGGAATTCAACAGGAGTTGTGTTAAGAAGCTCCCATACCGGTTCTTTCGCCTTTCTCTTCCAATAGTATACTTTCGAATAACTCTTGAGAATTACCCGCGACCCATCCTGAGAGATGTCGCCTGCGGTGATCTGTTTAGCCAGGGCTATCCCTGGAAAAAACAGTGTGGCTCTCTTTGTGAGTAGCACCGTATCGCCCGATTTGTATTCAAGGGGGCAGGTATAGAATTTAACGGAGTCCTCTCTTTTAGAAACAAGGCAGATGAGCTTTGCCACCGGATCTATCATCAGCGTTTCCGCATCCCGTGCACCATCCGGATATCTTAGGTACAATGGCTCGGCACTGGCGTTCAGCGTAACGGTTTCACCCGAGGGTTTTAATGCAGGTTCCTGCACCCTGTAAATAGTAATATGTTTTCGCTGCGCTTGGTTATCGCCGATATCACCGAGGTACACATAATGTTTACCTGGTAAGGGTCCCGGGCCGGTAGCTATATCTTCAGCATCTGCTACGCCAGTGGGTAAGTGCGACTCTCCCTTAAACCCCACGATAGCTTTGATTGTTCCATCGATGGCCATCAGGAAAAACCGGCTGGTATCGCCGCTGTCGTTATGAATATACAGGAGTCCTTTATTAATAAATGATGCAGCTACACCGGAGGTTTCATCGTTGAATGCGGCTTTCAGGTGGCCTTTTGTCACTACCGGAATACTGTCGTTACCGGAACCGGTATGGGAAGAGAAGCAGCCGAGAAATAGCATCAGGTTCAACATGATTGGCAGTTAAGCCCTAAAATTAAGGAAGGAAATCTTCAGTACACTATTAAATTTATGTTCTTACTTAGTGATGCCGCATTCTTGTAAAAGGAACTGCCGATCGTATTGCCGGTTATTGTATTCCTTTTAATATGGTGATCACTTTTTGTAACGACTTGTTTTGCAGCCTTAAGAAATACACGCCGGCAAGCAGTTTATCATCGTACACATCCAGGTTATACGTTCCGGCGGCGTAATCCTGGGCGGTAATAACTTTCACTACCTGGCCCAGTGCGTTGATCTGCTGAACGGAAGTGAATCCGCCTGCTGTTGAAAACTGTATGGTAGCACTGATGCCATAAGGCACCGGACTCATTTTAAGGATCATCTTTTCCGCTTCGGCATTGTTCTCTTCGATGGTATCCGGCAAACCGCAGGGGCCGCCTTTGATCAATGGTAAAGACTGGTAGTGTTTCAGGAGCAAGGTATCGATCAGCGGCTCCTTCACGCAGAACCATCTTTCGAGTACCGTGGCGTACACGCTTCGGAAGTCGTACTGAAAGGGTATATTGTTAACCTTTTTAATATCTGCGGGAATATCCGGGCTCTTGCCGAGCACACCTTTATTAACATGTTTACCAAACATGATTAATGGAGCAGCGGCGCCGTGATCTGTTCCAAGGCTTGCATTCGACTGTATCCTGCGCCCGAATTCGGAGAACGTCATTCCCAAAACCCGGTGATCTTCTTTAAGCAGTTCAAGGTCTTTTTGAAAGGAAGCCATGGAGGAAGACAACTCGCTCATCAAGCTGGCATGCCGTCCGGTAGTAGTATCACTCGGATTTACCTGCTTTTTATGCGTATCGAAACCGCTCACACTAACAGTATATACTCTTGTTTTCAGTCCTCCCTTAATGAGGCGGGCAACAATTCTTAGCTGTTGGGCAAGGTCGTTATCCTGATAAGTACCGAGATTGCTCCCCTGGTTGTATGCGGCTCTGATAATGTCGGAATAGGTTTTCGTTTTCTCCGAAATCACTCTCAGATAACGCAACTCCTTATTAGCAGCAGTTGCTGTTAGTGGATAATCTGAAAACGGATTTGAGAACGTATAAACATCTTCAGGATCTTTAATGGAAAGACCCATAGATAATATAGGCCCCTGTACGGTAACACTTGGCATATCTGCTATCTGTATGGCAAGTGGATGCGGCGTCTCGCTGTTTGGATAAGCATCGGGGTAGCCAGGGTACTCGTTTTCCAGGTATCTTCCCAGCCAGCCGGTTTTCTCGCGCGAAAACCTGCTCCTTGTTATATCTCCCGTCATCCAGATATCGGTCGATCTGAAATGGGAGAAATCCTGGTTGGCATATCCGACAGACTGTACAAGAGAGGCTTTACCGTCGTTATACAGGTTCTGGAAGTCTGTCATGGCAGGGTGCAAACCAGATTTATCGACCCCATCCAGTCTAAGTACTTTACTCTGCGGTATAGCCACGTTGGTACGGGCATTGTAGTAGTTGGCATACATATCCAGGGGAACGACCATGTTGATGCCGTCGTTACCGCCATTGAGTTGTATTAAAACCAGTATATGATCGTTAGAAGCACTTGCCAGCAGGGAACTCATAGAGTCGCCGGGCGATGCGCCAAGAGCGGAAAAAGAAAATCCGTTTATTAGCCCTGGCAATACTACGGTTGCAGGCACTGTATTGCGAAGAAATTTACGTCTGTTCATAATCGGGTTTTACATAAGTTATTGACTCGTTTCTCAACTCAAATGAAATTCCGGCAGGTTCAGCAGGAACTTGAACAGTTCCCTGAGTGCCGGATTGATCAACGCATTGTTATTGGTGTTCCATGCGTTGGTCCATATATTATTGTCACCTGTATTGTTAAGCAGGAATCTGTTTTTCACATAAGCTCTTGAAGTAGCCGACAGGGGATATCGAAAGAGCAATGCGTCAATGTCTTCAATTAGCCTGTCAGGATTCCAGGGCATAGAAGTAGCGGCAGCAAAAGAGCGCACATCTATTATATTGTCTGTTATCAGTTTGTCAGTGAAATCCGCCCTCTTAGGAAGGGAGTTGCTATTTACCCATAATTCATAATGCATAGGATCCTGATGATAAGCCGGCCAACCGGAAACATCCGGGGGCTGAAGCAGATTCTGCTGCATTTCTGCCGCATCGATATAAACAGAGAAGAATATGGGATAACCGGTAGCATAAGCGGTGTAATCAGGAATACTTACATTGAAGTCGCGCATCAGGCCAACAATCATATCATAAGGGCTCTTGATATTGCAAGCCTGGTTCTGCACATCGAAGAAATGTTCACTCTTGAAAAGTGCTTCGAGAACAGGCTTGATCTCAAAATTATTAGCACGAAGTATGTCTGCTAACGGACTTATAACATTCGCTTCTGTATTTTCATCGATATTCGAATACACAAACCACTTATATAACTTTCTGCAGAAGAAACGGGAAGCTTCTCTTGCTGAAAATATCATATCTACAAGTTGAGTTATTTCCTGCATACCGTCGGTGCTGCCACTTATGGTAGTATTATTGTAAAATGCCGAGAATCTTTTACTGTCTTTATCATGTGCATCCACATCGAAGTAGGCCATGAAAGTGTCCGTGTCTATGCGCCATCCGGTTAAAACCCTTGCAGCTTCCATTACATCGTCTTCCGTGTAACCGGAGTCATCTCCTTTGCCTATGGTCATAAGCTCCTGCAGCTCGCGTGCATAATTTTCATCAGGAGCTTTTGCTGCATTCAGGTGTCCATTAAGATGTTTAAGCATTGCAGGATCTACGGTTACCAGTTTAGTCAGTTCCCTTACGTTCCCCATCAGGTTCCTGCGAAGCAGGTCGTGATGGTAGTATAACATCCTCGAACTTTCTACTTCCTCCCGCTGCACTGAGAAATGATGGTGCCAGAAAAGAAGTAACTTCTCTTCTATGCTTCTCTTCTGATTGAGCATTAGGCCCACCCACCATTTTCTAAGGCTTTGAATACGCAGCGCATCGATGTTTCCACGGGCAATTTCATCACTGCTCACGTTAAGGTCATTGATCCATGTTTGCCCTATTGCAACACCCAGATCATCAAAAGTTCCCTCCTCTAGTGTTATGAGGCCGTAATCTCTTACAGGAGGAGCAGGAAGAGCGGATGTCTTCAGCAGTTCATCCACCGCGTTGCCCACAGAAAGGCCCAGGAAGAAATCGATATCCGATTTCCGTGCGCCAAACATGGTTCTTTTGAGCAAATGGGCAACTTCGTTGATCGTCCAGGCACCTGCGTAGGGCGTTAATCCTGTAGCCAGATTCCGGGAAGACCGCGCTTTTGCTGCTGTCTTTGTTCTTGAGGAAGTCAAAAATTCTCTTCTGTTCATGAGATCGGTGTTTAGTACAATAATTACCTTACAAGCACAAAAGCGCCTTTCCTTTGCTGTAATTGATTAAAGATGTTTTTATATGTGATGATGTAAACGAAAGTGCCATTAGGCTGTACCTCTCCGTTTCGCTTACCATTCCATCTATCGTCTATTGAAGTGCTTCTGAAAACAAGTTGCCCATACCTGTTGAAGATCTGCATCTGAAAGCCTTCCGGTACTTTTCCTAAAGGACCAAAAAGATCATTTTTCCCATCGCCATTAGGTGTAAAGGCATTGGGAATATGCACCACTGCATCCTTTAACACTACCAGGGTAAACTGATCATAGGTGCTGCAGTTATCTATAGAATTAGTAGCAGTATAAACGGTAGTAACTTTAGGAGATGCAATGGGTTCTTCGCATTTGGAGCAACTGAGGGTAGGATCGGAGTTCCATACAATATTGCCGTTGGCTGTATTGCTTAACTGAAGACTGCCCCCTTCGAAGATAGTATCAGACCTGTTCATGCCTGCAAAAGGTTGAGTGAGTGGAACGGCTTTGAAGGAGATGATCGCCGAATCGTAACCGCAAACATCCACAAAGGTAACCGGCGCTGCCGCAAATTCTGCAGGGTTGCATACTGTCGAATCCTTTACTATCAGCTCTGGGTTCTTGAGTTTAGTAACTGCAAAATCCGCTTCGCCTCTTCCTCCTGTAAAGTCGCCACCACCCGATTCGGAATCACCGGCAAGGTAGTATTCCTTCAGGCGGGGCTGGTAAGCAATAGATCTCAGGTTGTCATTCCTTCCTCCGCCCATATTCTTCTCCCAGCTTGCGTTACCCGCCGCGTCGAGCTTTACCAGCCAGTAGTCGCCATTGCCAAGAGCGTTCGATATATCTCCATCCGAAGAATAGGATATACCACCTACAAGATAGCCGCCATCGCTGTCGGTAAGTATCGTTGCCGCATAATCAGGCTCTGATCCTCCCAGTACTTTCTGCCATTTCAGTGTGCCGGCAGTGTTTATATTTACTACCCAGAAATCCTGGCTGCCGCGGGCACCACTTACATCACCATCTGATGAAGTGGTGTAACCGGCAAGGGTTAGAGAATTGTCATTACCTCTTGACATAGCGTATGCAACATCGTTCTGCGAGCCGCCATAAACCTTACTGTAAATTTTGTTGCCTTTGCTATCGAGAGCAAGTAACCATACATCATAGTTTTTCTGGCTGGGGGGTATATCGCCATCCGTGGAATTGGCATAACCCGCTACGTATAACCGGCCATCTATTATTTCGAGATCAAGTAGTTCATCATTTTTACTGCCTCCATAGCATTTGCTCCATACCATTGCTCCGGCAGCATTGATTTCCAATAACACACCATCCGTATAACCGCCTGTGCCATGGTTACCGGTAATATCGCCATCGTTGGAGGAAGATGAAGCTGCAATAAGGTAATTGCCATTATCGAGAATGCGGATGTGGTTGCCTATATCGAGACCATTGCCCCCGTATCTTTTCTGCCAGCTTACATTACCATCGCCATTCAATTTCAGTAGCCAGATATCTTTGGTGCCTCCATAACCGGCTATTACTCCACCGTCGGTAGAATTCGTTTCACCCAATACAATAAAACCTCCGTCTGCGGTCTGTTCCACATCTCGAGCACTCTCATAACCCGTTCCCCCGAAGGATCGCTCCCATTGCCTGTTTCCGCATCTGTCAAGCTTCAGCAGCCACAGATCCCAATAATCACGGGAGGGCTGACGGGATACATCACCATTCTTGGATTCGGTGTATCCGGCCACTATTGTGCCGCCGTCGGAAGTGCATTTTATCGAGTAAGGAATGTCTACCGCGGATCCTCCGTATTTACGCGACCATTGCTTCGCCGGAAGTTGTGCCAGGGAGATAGCGGACATCTGTAACATACAGATGGTCCATAGCAGTGCTAAAGTAGGGTTCGTATTTTTCAAAAAAGGATATTTTCGTATTATGAACTCTCAACCATAAGCAAGTATTGTGCTACACTTGAAAATTATGGTGCCCAGCATACATGAAAATGTACCATTAGCAACCTCGTATTTCTACGAAACAGTACTCAAATGCCCGGAAACTACCGCTGTCGGAAGTATAAATTTATTGATAGATCTTACTCTTCCTTGGCAAAAGAAACGGAATTCTTTAGTGGGCTCTACTACCCTAATCAACAATGGGCAGATCATGCAGCATGAGCTCCGGCAGTTCAAATTGCCAAAGCTAAACAGGCTGCACGGCACGGTTTTTTTAATCGCTCCATTACATAACTAAAACAATAAATATGAAAAGAGGCTTTACATTCTTAGTTGCATTTGTCTTGTTTGCAGCTATTGAAGGCAATGCGCAGATTCAGAAGGGTAATGTGCTTATTGGAGCAGATTTGGCAGACATCAATCTCGGCCTGGATAAAGGCGGTAATTTTTCCTTTCTTATCAACCCGAAAGCGGCTTGGTTTGTAAGAGATAATATTGCTGTCGGTGCTTATCTGACGGCTGGACTTAGAACTGCCAAAGACCAGGGAACAGATGTTAACTATGGTGTGGGACTTCTAGGGCGCTATTATTTTAGCGACGCCAGCCTTAACCTATTGCGCCATTCGCGCTTTTTCGTTGAAGGCAATATAGGAATAGAAGGAGATAACCCTTCCGTGGGAGACAACACGAATGGTTTGGGTTTAGGTATCGGACCCGGCTGGACGTATTTCATTACTCCTAATATAGGCGTGGAAGGGCTTTTGAAGTACAATGGCATTGTAGGATTTGGATCCAAACCTACTTCCAATAACCTGAACCTATCGTTCGGTTTCCAGATTTATCTTCCTTCCCGCAGGGCAAGGGCCGTGGTAGAGGACATTAAACAAGATATAAAGAATCCGGGCCAGTAAGTAGACGGAGCATTTATACATTACACACAGCTTCCCGAGGCTCAATGGATGAAACACATCTTTGGTCCCGGGAAGTTGTATATCCGGTAACACCTTACCTATATATATTCTCCATTTGATTGAATGGCTTTTCGCCATCTTTTGCCTGCTATCCGGCCAATTGCTCATCTTCGAAATAAGCTTCTATCGGGAAACAGTTTACCTGTTCTATGGGTCTGTAAGAATCCGTGGTATAGATATCATCTATAAACTGCAATGGAACACCTTTACTAAATATCCCATGACTCACTACAAGATTCACACGGGCGGCTCCTTTTTCTTTAAGCATCTTTGCAGTTCCTGTAAAAGTACCCCCTCCATCACAGATATCATCGATAATGAAGCAGGTGAGGTTGTCAAGCGTTTCGGTAGTTGTTTTAAAGTTGGTTAAAGCTCCCGTTTTAAGGTCGCGTTCCTTCATACATTCTACTACGGCCTCTACCTGCAATGCCTGGGCAAGTTTATGGATCTTTTTCAGCGCTCCCGCATCAGGTGATACCAGGCACATAGATGCCCGTTGGCTGTTTTTATAATAGCTGTTCAGCACATCTTTTACAAAGCAATGGTTACTGATGGTATACGATCTGTCGATGAGAGCGGTAGCAACTTCCGAATGAGGGTCGAAGAGAACAATCCTTTTAAAATGTGCCTGATTTAAAATAGCTGCCACAACCTTAAGGGAAAATGGCTCTCCGTCGAGCATGACTCTATCCATTCTTGCAGCCATAAGATAGGAGATATGCAACTCGATATGTTCAAATTCCATATAATCCAACGTGTTCTTGATAAATAAAACCAGCAGCAGATCATTCGGATTATTGATGCGGGTAAATATCCTCAGCGGTTGTTTCTTGTCAAGCACTTTTGCGCTGGGCACATCAATCTTGATATGAGGCTGCCCGTCTGGAAAAATCATCGTTTGAAAGCGTATGTCAGACTTCTGGGGATGAATGAGATGGAGGGTATTCATACTGGGTGTTTTAGGTAATACGACGCGATTGTATCTGGACGGGTAATTTACATGCCCCTTCCTTTCGCATCTGGATATAAGTCTTTTACGATATCGCTTTGAAAGTATTGCTTGGTTGTTATGTTTACAGCCGATAGTTTTCCATAAAAACCAGCTCCCGTGTCTATATTCCACACCGAGGCCGCATGCATAGGGATATCGCTGTCGAAGTTGATGGTAGGTGTATGGCCGATATATATTTCTTTGAAGAGGAGCAGCCTTCTAGGATATTTCTTCGAGTCCGGTGCTATTCGTCCGTCTGTAGCCAGGGCTGTTTCCCAGAGCGTTCTATCCCAGGTAAAGTTGCTTTCATACCGTTCATGCAAGGGCCCATGAACGGAAGAAAAGCCTGCATGAATGAACAAGCGGTTCTCTTCGTCTATATAATATAGCTTCATCCGGTCGAGGAATTCCAGGTGTGCGCCTATCTGCTTCGCATCAAGCCGGCTATAGCTTTCAGCAGTAGCAAGGCCTCCATGCTGCAGCCACTCAGGAGAAGGTGCTTCACCACTTAACCACGACTCGCACCAGATATCATGATTTCCTTTTATGAACGTACAGAAGTAATGTTTTTGCAACTCCATCAGGTAGTCAAGCACGCCCGCTGATTCCGGCCATCCGTCTACATAATCACCCAGGAAGATAAGCCGGTCCTGGTTCTGCAAAGGAAGTATTTCTATCAATTGTTCCAGCGCCTTCAGCGCGCCGTGTATATCTCCCACTACAAATGTCTCTGGCATTGGTTCTGTTTTTGTTCCTGTCGCACATCCCTATTTCAAATTAGACTTCAATCGTGCCCTTACTTCTCCCAGCGAACAATCTACCATTAATTTTCCATCCTTAAAAACTGTTTTAAGTTCGCCCTCCGCCTCCTGCTCCCAGGTACATTGGTCTTTAAGCTCCAGTTTGCCGGTTGTTTTATTTCTGTAGATCTGCATAAGCCCCTTCGCCGACTTCTTAGTGCCATCATCCGTTTTCGGATCTTTAAAGATATCGCGTCCGGCACCATCTACTTCACCGTAAGTAGCTTTCATGGCAAATCCGTAAGTATCCCGCGTTACATATTCGTACGTGTAGGAGCCGATCCCCAGCACTACGTTGTAACTTGCAAAGCCTTTTTGTTTCAGCCCCTCCAGTATGCTCACCTGCCTCTCTGTTGTGATACTGTCGCCATAGATCAGGCCGATATGGCCATCCAGCAGCTTATATCCTTTATCAGTAATGGTTCCTCCAAAAACCTCCCACAAGCACTCTATAGCACCTTTATACTGCGGGCTTCCGGCAGGCGCACTATCATCTCCTACAATTATTTTAACGGGATCACCACTATCAGGGCGAATAACAACCTTCCCGTTTCTGTTAAGTATTTTCGTTTTCAGTTGAGGGAGAAATTCAGTGATCACCTGCCAGAAGTCCCAGGTGTCGCTCACGATTGAAACCACACCAGAAGGATACACTTCACTGATAAGGCGTTCAAAGGTTTTTATTTCATCATCCTGCGTGCCCATACACATAACACTATGCTCCGTGGCAGGCACAGAGCCGCCTATCAGTTCTTTTTCGCAATCAGCATTGTAATAATCTTCCAGGAAGTCGATTGCCGGAATGGTATCCGTTCCCGCAAAGGACAGCAGGTGGGCTGCACCGCTCATCACGGCATCTTCTATACCACTCATGCCGCGGAAAGAAAAGTCGTGCCCCTGCCAGGGTATGAAAGATATATCCTCCCCGACGGTTTCCCGGGCATATTTAGTAAACGTAGTGAGGTATTGAAACGATGTAGTGGCCGTGGTGCAAGGTTTCCAAAGGATGGCGCTCATAAGTGTTTCCAGCATGTTGGTAAGCCAGAAGAAATTATCCGAAGTATTCTTTATGGTAAATAGCGGCACTTTTACCGGCACCATGGTTCCTTCTGGTAATGCTTTAATCTCAAGAGGAAGATAGCCAAGATCGTGAAGTTGCTCTATATGCGTATAAGTTATGCTGTCTTTCCCCAGGTAGTTGTCCATTCGTCTCGCATATTCGCTGATGACATCCGCCTTGGGTCTGTTGAAAAAGTTCTCGTTGAATTGCCTGATAAGGTATTCTTTAATAAAGTACTGCAGGCCAAAAAAAACCACGTCATTGATAGCTTCGTTTCTCGACTTTCGCGGAGTAAGGTTGGAGTAAACGAGCGTAGTTCCTTCGGGATACTGAAATTTATGTCCTACTTTATAACCGTCTTTCAATAGAATGGGAGATGTTTTCATGCAATTGTGTTATTATGACACAAAGCAACGCAATGTTTTTGATCTATGCAAATAACTGGTCGCTTATTTTATTTTGGGCGCAAGATAATGTGCCGGTATCGGTGCAGCATGTGAACCAATAAAGTGGTAGGGGTAAAATAAGAATATGCCCTGCGCGCATTTAATGGTATTGGCTTTAAAGCAAGAAGCTCCGCACAATATTTAGTGCGGAGCTTCATTGTCGATCTTATTCCATCATTCAAATCATCCTTAAAGCCAGTCGAACAAAAGTGATTTTCCACCTTTGATCAGTTCAGATTCTAGGGTAGTTCCTGTTTCAAAATAGTCAAGTCGTTGTATTTTCACTCTCACTGCCACATATCTTCCATCCCGCATTCTTTCAGCCATCGCTGAAGATATACCTTCTACATTAGCTACTTCTGAAGTGTCGTGTATCATCGAGGCGATCCCTTTTATCTTTATATAAAAGCTACTTCCTTTTTTAAAAAAATCCAGCTTTGCCGGCAGTTCCTTGTCGAAAGCCGCTAAGTGCTGTTCAGGCCGGGGGATGACGAACCAGATATGTTCTTCTTCATCTACTTCCGCACCGTTGATAACATGTGTAGGCAACTGCAGTACCGAGCTGTTTTCCGTGAAGAACAGTGCAGTACTCAGGGTTTCAATCTTTTTCTTTATTTGTTCTGATCTCGTTTCAAACTCTTTCTGTAACATGGTGATCATGGTAAAATTTTTTATGTAACATTTGGGTACGCCATGATTTGTTCAATTGGCATACCAGTTCTCAAGATGTTCATAATCAAGCATTTAAAATTTAAGACTTGGGTTTATTCTCCCGTTTTGGGAGTTCCATGTCCAAGCGAGGGACAACCTGAATTTCAATTGAAAATTCTGTGAAAAACATGACAGGAAACAGCGTTATTCGAATGATCATCTTTAAGCATCTATCCCCGGAGATTTCGAGATCAACTCGATAAGGATTTGGATTATTATAAATATACGTTTATCTTTGTAGCTAAGATATTTAGAGAATGAGTAAAATGAAAAAGGACGCTATTATCCAGCAGTTCAGCATTGCAAGCCGGCAATATTCCGATGCTTCCACTTTCATGCATGAAGCCATTGCACGGGAAGCAGGGCTAACTGGTTCAGATCATAAGTATCTGGGGCTTATCCTTCAGCACAAGGAATTAACGGCAGGCGATCTGGCAGTACTGACAGGGCTTACAACTGGTGCAGTAACGGGTTTGATTGACCGTTTGGAGAAAAAGAAACTTTTAAAAAGGCAGTTTACCAAAGATGATCGGCGAAAAGTAATCATCGTACCAAATGTAGAAAATAGTAAGAAACTATTACAACCGCTTTTTGCTGAACTTCAGCAGAGGACAGCAGGCCTTCTTGTTTCTTTTTCTATAGCTGAAATACAAGTGATCGAGCGGTATTTCATGGAAGCGACTGCCATAATGAAAGAGATAACGAATAATATAAACCTCCAACAAAACAACTAGAATGGAAAATATAACGACAAATTATTTGATAAGAGCGGAGACATGGCTTTGCATCACGACATTGATTTACTTTTTACTGAATGGAGCGCAGCTTTTTTCTTGGAAATCAGGTTTTTTAGTCGCGATTTATTCGCACCCGCTTCGTACCCGCTTCGCAGTTTGTTCGCAAAATCCCGAACAGGCCCCGAACAATTGCGAACAAACTGCGAAGCGGGTACGAAGCGGGCATGTTGCTAAAATAACTATACAAGTTATATTCTGACCTGAATCAAACCGGAAAAATAATTAACTTCTTCGCGCTTTAAGTATCGTTTCCACTTTTGCTTGTCCGGCATATCTGGCTCGATCTGCCGCGGTATGTCCTTCGTTATTCTTCAGAGTAGCATTTGCGCCTTTAGAGAGTAAATAGTTTACTACCTCTATAAACCCGCCCTTGGCGGCTTCTCCCAGCGGAGTGTCGTTGTCTTTATCTTGGTGATTTATATTCGCGCCCTGTTCTACCAGCAACTGAACAATTTCCAGGTGGCCCTTCCCCGCAGCCGCTTCCAGTGGAGTTGCCTGATCATCCGCTTGGCTATCGATTTCTGCTCCT
>JACMJX010000060.1 GCA_014380425.1 Chitinophagaceae bacterium
CGACAGTATTTATAAGGGAGACGCAGTAGTTACGGTTCCCGAGCCGGCAACCGAGGCAGGTGCGGACAGCTTTTGGGTGCAGAAAAGAACGGAGCCCCTAACATCAGTAGAGCAGAAGGTGTACGAGAATATCGATAGTTTGCAGAATATGCGTTCATTCAAAAGGTTCATGAATATGGCCACGCTGCTGCTTGCAGGCTACTCCAGCTTCGGGCCTTGGGAACTTGGACCCGTCAACGCGTTTTATAGTTTTAATCCGATAGAAGGTTTCCGCCTCAGAGTAGGGGGGCGCACCACTCCCAAGTTCAATAAAAACATCTATTTCGAGAACTATGTGGCTTACGGCTTCAAAGACGAAAAATGGAAATACTATTTTGCCGGTACTTACTCGTTTAACCAAAAATCGATCTATTCATTTCCCCTCAATTACGTAAGGGCGAGTTACCAGCGGGACACAAAAATTCCCGGTCAGGAATTACAGTTTGTGACGGAAGACAACTTCCTGCTGTCGTTCAAAAGAGGAAATAACGATAAATGGCTGTATAATGATATCGCCCGTTTGGAATATGTGCACGAGTTTGGCAAGAACATGTCGTACACTTTTGGCTACAAATACTGGAAGCAAAGCCCTGCGGGTAGCATTTCCTATGCGAAGGAAGTGGGTGGGGTGCTGAATCCTGTACAGGACGTGACCACAAGTGAGTTATCAGCAGAATTCAGATGGGCGCCTAATGAGCAGTTTTACCAGGGTAAGGTTTACCGCATCCCCTTCTTCAATAAATACCCTATTTTCCGCTTCCGGTATATTGCCGGTATTAAAGGGCTTACCGGAGGACAGTACAATTACAGTAATATCAGTATCAATATCTTCAAGCGGTTTTATCTTTCTCAGCTCGGTTATGCCGACACCTGGGTGGAGGGCGGTTACCTGACAGGCAAAGTGCCCTTTCCATTGCTTACCATTCACCGGGCCAACCAGACATATGCTTACCAAATGAATTCCTATAACCTGATGAATTTTATGGAATTTGTTAGCGACCGGTACGCTTCATTTAATATTGACTATGCATTGAACGGTTTTGTGTTTAATAAAATACCTTTGCTGAAAAAACTGAAATTAAGGGAAGCTGTTAGCTTCAAGATTATGTATGGGGCGCTGAGGGATGAAAACCGGCCATCCAAGAACCCGAAGGATGCATTTAAATTCCCCACAAATGATCTTGGGCAGACAACCACTTTTGTTCCCGATGCGGAGCCTTACATGGAAGCAAGCGTTGGTGTGGCCAACATCTTCAAACTGTTCAGGGTAGATCTGGTGAAGAGGCTTAGCTACCTGAATAACCCGGATGTAGCGAAGTGGGGAATTAGAACAAGAGTGCGATTTGATTTCTAAAAACTGCATGTATGGAAAAACAACTAGTCCGGGATCAGTTGCAACAAGTGATCTACAAGATTATTCATCCTGTAGTAAGGTCATTTATAAAAATTGGCCTGACGCCCAATGTCGTGACGATTACAGGCCTTTTCCTCAATATAGGTGTCGCTATAATATTTGTAAAAGGAGCAGAGGAAGGTAACCGTGGCGACTTCACATATGTTGGTTGGGCGGGAGCGCTTGTACTCTTTGCAGGCGTTTTCGATATGCTCGACGGGCAGGTGGCCCGTCTTGGCAATATGAGTTCTACTTTCGGTGCGCTCTTCGATTCCGTGCTGGATCGGTACAGTGAAATGGTTATGTTTCTGGGAATCTGTTACTATCTGGTGGCGCACGACTATTTTTTTAGTTCATTATTCGCTTTCATTGCTCTTATCGGTTCGGTAATGGTAAGCTATACAAGGGCAAGAAGCGAAGGGCTGGGTGTAGAGAATAAAGGCGGCCTCATGCAAAGGCCAGAACGGGTGGTACTTGTAGGTGTGTCTGCAATAGCCTGCGGTATTACAGCTTCCATTATTGGAGGTGACTACAAGCTGTTCGTTCCAGGCCTCTCTTTTCATGTTTTCGAGACTATGTCTGTTTTTACGATACCGCTGACTGTAATGGCTGTTTTAACGAATATTACGGCTATCAGAAGATTGCTGGATGCAAAAAAATATCTGGATGAAAAGGATCATAGGTAATAGTACAGATTACCCAACAAAATCGCTTTTCTTCAGAGGAGTTGCCCTGCTCGTTCTTATTCTTTCTGTTTGCACTTCCAATGTTATCGCGCAACATAAATTTCCGGTACCTTCAGGCAATCTTTCCCAGCTTTTTTACCTGCAACGTACACCCAACACTAATACGATCGTGTACGAGCTAAACGAGAAAAACGGCGTGCTGGATACAAAAGACCCGGTGCATGTGTTCTGGATAAGATATGGAGATAAAGGCGAACAGGCTGAACTTAGCTACATCCAGCGTAGATTTGCTTACGGGCTTAACGCCCGGCTCATAGACAAGGATAAATATGAACTACGTTTCGTTTCCTATAAGAAGTATGTGTTGTATCTGATGAAGGCGAAAGACAATAAATTTCACGTTTATGCAACTATCAATGGTAAACTGACTATACTTAACAGGATCTTCATTCATATAAAGAGCGGAGGTTCATTCTGGTCTCCCAATATTGACTACGTGGAGCTGAATGCTTAC
The DNA here is from genome assembly GCA_014380425.1 of Chitinophagaceae bacterium. Taxonomy (GTDB): domain Bacteria; phylum Bacteroidota; class Bacteroidia; order Chitinophagales; family Chitinophagaceae; genus JADCRZ01. The sequence continues at coordinate 2,633 of JACMJX010000060.1, forward strand.
GATTCCCTTACGGGCGCGCCGGTTACGGGAACAATTAAAGTGTAGAGGAGCCCAAAGAGGGCATAAGAAATGAGGACAATTAAAGTAAATGCGTTATGAAAAAGCAGTACGTTTCCAACTCATCGGGATCGGTGAGGATGTTTAGAAATAGTTTTCTTGAGAGCCTCTCGAAGGTACACTTTTCAGTGCCTTTATTCATTTATGTGCCGGTAATCATTTACTTTTCCATCCGGTCATTCTCTGGTGGTGCGGATATCAGTACTTTTGTTCTATTTTACTTCATAGGGCTTGCAGTGTGGACGGCGACCGAGTATTTATTGCACCGGTTCATCTTTCATTTTGTTCCAAGGTCAAGATGGGGGCTCCGACTGCACTTCATTTTTCACGGTGTGCACCATGATTATCCGAAGGATGCAAAGCGACTGGTAATGCCTCCATCGGCAAGTATTCCCCTGGCCCTGTTATTTTACTTTTTATTCAGCCTCATACTTCCAACTAAAATGCATCTCTATGCTTTTTTCCCCGGCTTTCTTACGGGTTATCTTGCTTACGATATGATGCACTACGCCATGCACCACTATAATTTCAAGAGCCCGTTCTGGAAAAGAATCAAACAGCACCACATGCTGCACCATTATGACGACTCTTCCAAGGGATACGGCGTTAGCTCCGCGCTGTGGGATAAGATTTTTAACTCAGATTTTCCAAAGAAGAATAAAAATGCAGCAGCCCGCTAGTTCGCCTGATCTTACTACCCGCTTCGTAACCTCAAAAGATCTTATCATCACTGTAACAATTTCTTTAATATATCTGCTGTTCTCCAAACTGCTGCTTGGCTTTAAACCAGAGCAACTGGTGCTGGTAATCGTCTTCAATGCCCTTTATTACATCTCCTTGCCGACCCGTAAATTCATTACAGGATTTTCCATTTTCATTGTTTACTGGATTATTTTCGATTCTATGAAGGCTTTTCCGAACTACCGGTTCAATCCTGTTCATATTGAAGGTCTTTACGACGCTGAAAAAGCTGTTTTCGGCATACAGACAGCCGGGGGGCTGATTACGCCCAATCACTACTGGCTTATGCATTCCAGTTCTTTTCTCGACGTGCTGACCGGGCTTTTTTACCTGTGCTGGATTCCCCTTCCACTGGCATTCGCCACATATATGTTCTACAGAAGTCGTTCTGAATTTCTCCGGTTCGCATTTACTTTTATCGTAGTCAACTTTGTAGGCTTTACCATATATTATACTTATCCTGCCGCTCCGCCATGGTATGTGGATCAGTACGGATATGTCTTTCACCCGCTAACACCTGGCAACACAGCCGGTCTTGCTCGATTTGATGAGTACTTTGGGGTCAAGATCTTCGATGGTCTTTATTCTAAAAGCTCCAATGTATTTGCTGCAATGCCTTCGCTCCATTCAGCTTACCCGGTGATTGTTTTGTACTACGGCCTCAGGAACAGACTGGGTGCCATAAATCTATTTTTTGCTTTCGTAACAATGGGTATTTTTTTCTCTGCTGTCTATAATAACCATCATTATATACTCGATGTGATAGCAGGAATTTTAACAGCCTGCACAGGCATTGTACTATTCAACCTGCTTTTAAAATACAACCACCGGTTCCTGCATTTTTTCAAGCGGTTGAAGCTTCGGATAGCGTAAAAAGCCCAGTTGAACCACCAGGGTACTTTTTATGTTTATACAGAAGTTACCGCTCATCATTAGCGCTTCAAGTATTGTTAAATATGGCCGGTAACAGGCAACATGCCTTTGTTTTATTCGTTATATTTGATCTAATGTCTAAAGTTTTACGATATATGCTAAATAGAAGAAATTTACCTGTGCTGCTTTTAATATTAGCCTCGGGGCTTTTTATTGGCTACCGCTCTTTGGGAACGGGTGGCCATCCTCCCACTAAATATGAAAAAATTTTAAAGAATGTTGGTGAATTCCTTACGCAGGTGCACTACAGTCCTAAAGATCTGAATGATAATTTTTCCAAAGAAGTGTTTAAGAAATATCTTGAAAAAGTAGATAACGAAAAGACCTTACTTATGGCTTCCGACATTGAAGCTTTAAGAAAGTACGAAACTAAACTAGATGATGAAGTGCTAACAGGCACCGTGCAGTTTGTTCCTGCCGTGAGTGAAATATTCAAGAAACGCGTTGCTGAAACAGAGCTGGTATATAAAGAAGCTCTTAGCCAGGCTTTTGATTTTACTAAAGACGAATCGATAACGATTGATCCGGACAAGCTCGATTTTGCCAAGAACGAAGCTGAAAGAAAAGAACTATATCGTAAACGGATGAAATACCTGGTGCTTGACCGGTTCGTAGAACTGAAGGAATCACAGGAAAAAAATAAAGGCAAGCAGGGTTTTGTTGAAAAAACAGATGTGCAGATGGAAAAAGAAGCCCGGGATAAGGTTCTTGCTCTTATGGATCGTTTATACAACCGGTACAAGTTTAAGGTGAATGATGACGATCGATTTAGTGATTACGTCAATACCATCACTACATCTATGGATCCGCATACTTCATTTTTTTTACCTGTAGACAAAAGATATTTCGATGAAGGCATGAGCGGCAAATTTTACGGTATAGGAGCAGCTCTTTCACTGGATGAGGGAAATATCAGGGTGGGCACGTTGATTACCGGAAGTCCTGCCTGGAAATCAGGCGAAGTAACGGCGGGCGATGTTATTAAGAAAGTTGCTCAGGGCAACGAAGAGCCTGTTGATCTTACCGGCTATGTGATAGAAGATGCTGTAAAATTAATAAGAGGTAAGAAAGGCACGGAAGTGCGTCTTACACTTAAGAAAAACGATGGGGTGCTTAAAATTGTTTCGCTTATTCGAGACGAGATTGTACAGGATGAAACCTTTGCCCGGAGTGTGATAGTAAATAATGGAAAATCAAAAGTAGGATATATTTATCTACCTGAATTTTACGCCGATTTCGAAGATCCGAAAGGTGCGCGCTGTGCCATTGATGTTGCAAAGGAGCTTATCAAGTTAAAACAAGAGAATGTCGATGGCGTGGTTATGGATCTTCGTAATAACGGCGGAGGATCTTTATTTGATGTAGTTCAAATGGTTGGGTTGTTTATCGATGAAGGCCCGATAGTACAGGTAAAAGATAGAGA
>JACMJX010000061.1 GCA_014380425.1 Chitinophagaceae bacterium
ATAGAAACCATATTGCCGGGCAGGCAGAATACCGCCTGCTGCCATTCAACTTCAGCAAGAAGTTTGGAGCAGTATTGTTTGCCAGTGCCGGTGCCGTATCTCCGGAAATTGATAAGTTCAATATGAAACAGATCCGCCTGGCGGGCGGAGGTGGCATACGTTACTTGCTCTTTCCTAAAAAAGATATCTTTTTACGCCTCGATGTAGGCTTTACCAGGGAAGGTCCCGGACTGTATATTTTTACCGGGGAGGCTTTTTAATAAGAAGCTTAATAAAGAATCTTCAAAGTCTTGTATTCTTCATGCCCGTCAACCGGATTCCAACAGTATCACTGCCGGCCTCGGTTCTATTTTATCATGCCGTAGGAATGGTAACCGCGGAAGTGCAGCCCCAGCGACTGAATCACTAATTTTAACTATTTTCACTCGGTAAAAGAAGGAGTATCCGGAAGATAAAATGATAACCTTGCTTTGTAATTACCCTATAAACTTTTAAAATTGAAAGCTTTCAACCTGTTCTGCTTTATTCTCTTTGTGTTTAGTGCAGCACTTCAATACAACGATCCCGACCCGTATCTGTGGATGCCTATTTATCTTTACGGAGCAGTGCTTTGTTTCCTGGCTTTTAGAGGCAGGTACTATCCTAAAGCCTATCTGGCAGGTATTGCAGTTTATAGCGTCTACGCCATCTTCCTGCTGTTCGATAAAACGGGTGTCTTCAACTGGTGGAACGAGCACAACGCCGAGAACCTCGTACAAAGCATGAAAGCAACCAAGCCCTGGATCGAAGAAACCCGGGAGTTCGGCGGGCTCCTCATTTTGATTATAGCTTTATCCGTTAACTTCTTTGCCTACAGGAAGCAGGCTAGAACATAATACCGTTATAGTGCTCCACTGCTAACCAGACCTATTGCAATCCCGCCGCCCAGGCATCCAACTTCTTTTCCAGCACCGCCAATGGCATGCAACCCGTCTTTTAGCAACTCTTCATGAAAATCAGCCAGCTTGAATTTGCTTCCCAGCTTCTGCCGGTTCGGCACTGGCCGACGCTGCACGGAAAGCTTCTGTCTGACGTACTTCAAAAGGCGTTTTAAGTACCCGCATAAACATCTTCTCAAGGTTCGGTTGCATGCGGCGATGGATGGAATCGAAAGCGGCAAGTACTTCGGCAGGGGTTTTATAAGGCATAAAGGTATCATCGACGACACCTGTTCAGAGTTGCCTTTAACACCGTTCTCCGGCGACTTTAACTGCATATTCATTTCATAAAGGAAGATATCATAACTCAGCTTGTCATTTTCTCCAAGTTTATTATAATTAAATGCGCTAGCTCTATCAAGATACTTTGAATAAGAAGCCTAGAGGCTATCCCGGAAAGCCTGCGCCTGATCATTCGGCAGCAGGTCACATAAAAAGGGAAAGTATCTTGTTTTCAATCTGCGCTGCTGCTGCTTATGAACTTATCTTATCCTTGGAACTACGAATTCGCCTTCGGTAATATCGATAGTTTTTTCATTGTTAAGATCTACAAGAAAATTACCGGTGAATTTGCCAGAAACTGTTTTATCCGTGATGGATGTAAGCGTTAAGGTGTACTCGGAATCTCCTCCGCTGTCAATATAAGAGTCTGTATAAAACGTCGGGTCTGATGTACCAGCACCGGTAACGTAAGAAATGGGCATAAAATAATCGACGCTTTTGTACGTACCGATTGAGATTTTAGTATCCTCTACTTGCAAACTAAAATCGAAGACTGTTTTACTGGCATCATCGGAACCGGCAATAGTCAAATTTGTTTTCGTAGCATCACCGAGATCCTGCCCGAGTTCACCGGCTACCTTAGTCCAGGTAACCCATGTACCGTCTATTTTTATTTTAACGTAGTAGTTCTCTTTTTTATCCTCATTATCTTTTTTACAAGAAGAAGTCAGCAGGGCAAATGCGATCAATAAAAGGCCAGGAAAGTTTTTCAGTGTCATAAATTAATACAGGTTTTAGGGATGTTTAAGCCAGGCTCACTAACGCTTGAAAGTTAAATATATTGTCCAGCTTAAAAAAAGAAAGGCGGCCCGGTCGGTCTTTCTGTTTAAACATCTGGCACAAAACTTATTGCTGATCGCAATCTTCTTCATTAATATCTGAAATTGTAGTAGCAATTGCTGAGACAATGATCATGTGCATTTTTATTTGAACACCCTCGCGCAGGCAACCATCGCCGTGTTACGTAACAGAAACACATTCCTTATGCTCTTGTTAGGGTCTGGTAGGGATCTTATTAGGGTAGAACCCTAACGAGATGCCTGCCACATTCCTTCGAGAGTCTAACGAGACGCCCGGCAAGCACAAGCCGGCCAATCTGGTATCTATTCTAAATTACTGCATCACACCCTTTGTGGCAAGTGTGGGATAATCCGTGAAGCCTTTCTCATCAGCGGTGTAAAAGGTGTTGAAATCCGGCTGTTTCAATTCCGCGCCTGTCTTTAACCGCTCCACCAGATCCGGATTGGCTACGAAAGGACGCCCGAAAGCAATGAGATCGGCCACGCCGGATTCCAGGTCTTGCTCTGCCCGATGTCCGTCGTACCCCCCGCACCTAATCAGCGTTCCCTTGAAGGCATTTCTTATTTTTTTAACTACCGAAGGCTTTACCTCAGGAGCGCCCATCGATGAATGATCGGCAAGATGAATATAAGCGATACCCGCTTCACTTAGCTTGCCTGCAAAATATTCCGCCTGTTCTTCGGAGTAGGTAACGATATCACTCGCATTACCATAAGGAGAAAGACGCACCCCTACGCGGTCCTTACCTATAGCTACTACCACTTCCTGCACCACTTCCACCAGAAAACGACTTCTGTTTTCATCGCTTCCGCCATATTCGTCGGTTCTAAGATTCGTGTTCAACGCGAGGAACTGCTCTATCAGGTAACCATTCGCAGCGTGTAATTCCACACCGTCAAAACCGGCTTCCAGGGCATTCTTTGCCGCCTGCACAAACTCCTGCTTAGCCTTCCTAATGTCCTCGGCCGTCATAGCTTTCGGAACCGGGAAAGGCTGCATACCCTGCGCATCGGTGTACATTTCGCCTGCAGGTTGTACGGCAGATGGAGCCAGTATCTCCGTTCCTTCAACCAAATTCAAGGGGTGAGAAATACGGCCACTATGCATCAATTGCACGAAAATTCTTCCACCCTTATCATGCACCGCTTTGGTTGTTAATTTCCAGCCCTCTACCTGTTCCTTCGTATAAATGCCAGGAATCCGAGCATATCCCGTTCCGTTGACAGATGGGGAAGTACCTTCAGTAATGATCAGGCCGGCAGTGGCCCTTTGGCCGTAATATTCGGCAATGAGCGCATTCGGGATATTGCCGATAGCCCGGCAGCGCGTCATCGGTGCCATTACTACTGAATTGGAAAGCACCACGGTGCCTAGAGACCTTTCTGAAAATAACTTTTGTACCATAAACGGCTTTATTTTTAATTGTTAATGAATCCTTTAAAAGGATATCTAACAACAAAAACACTTCTTTGTTTAGCCATTAAAAACCGCATTTCCTGTTATTCATGAGTACAATTCAATTACCTACACCACAACGGCGCTTTACAAAGTTGCACAAAAAAAGCCGCCCTGCTCTCGCAAAGGCGGCCTTGTTCAATGTATAAACGACCTGGTTATTATTGTTTGATAACCTTGATCTTCTGGCTCTGTGCACCTTGTTTTACTTCTATGAAGTAAAC
>JACMJX010000062.1 GCA_014380425.1 Chitinophagaceae bacterium
AAGCGAACAAAATGCCACTTTGATCTGCCGTAAAAGCAGGAGTATTTTGCCACGGCACCGGAGACTGCACCGGTACCCCAGGCTCTTTACACTTCAAAGATAGCAGGCACCTATTGCGCAAGAAGTTCGTCCAGGTTTGCAAGAGCGGCTGTAAATCCATCATTGAAGCCCATTGCCACCACTTTTTCCAGGCCTGCTTCATCATCAAAACTGAGTTCTATCATTACCCGCGTGCCTGTACTTGTTTTAATGAATTCGTTCTTCCAGTGCATTTTTGGAAAATCAGTATTCTCGACACCGTTCTCGTCGCAAAAAGCATCTATACTGGTAAATGTTTTATAAATATCGACCGTCTCGAAATCGACCCGGCAATACTGTGCATCGCCATCGGGCCCCACCATTGCATACAGCCATAGGCCGCCTTCTCTAAAATCCATGGTTTTGGTTTTTGCCTTCCAGGGCTTAGGCGCCCACCATTGATCCAGCAGTTCACTTTGTGTCCATGCGTTCCATACTTCTTCCGGTGTGGCGTCAAATTCGCGTACTACCAGAAGCTTTTTGTTGCTGGCGTCTTTACTGATTGCTGTCTGCTTTTTGTTACTCATGATTTCTTGTTTTTTGTTTGTTTCAATACGTTGTCCAGCTGATCGAACCGGTCTTCCCAAAGCGACCGGAATGGCTTCAGCCAGCTATCGAGTTCTTTCATTTTTTGCGGGTTGAGATGATAATAAAGTTCTCTTCCCGATTGCTGCTGCTTTACCAGCTCACATTCCGCGAGAATCTGTATATGCTTAGACACGGCCTGCCTGCTGCTACCAAAGTGCTCGGCAAGGGCATTGGGCGTCATCGCCTGCAAGGCTATCAGGCCGAGAATAGCGCGGCGTGTAGGATCGGCAATTGCCTGGAATACATCTCGTCTCATAAACTGGTCGTTTTAATAAGAGCAATCAATTGGTTGCAAATATAAGTGCAATTATCTGGTTGCGCAAAGTTTATTTACCTTCTATTATTTCAGTTACCGCCTACTGCCATTCAGTCGTCGATTTATACAACCCGGTAAGAACGCTCCGTTCCTATCTATTCCACGGGCTACTTTAGCCGAAAATTCAGCAACATGAAAAAATGGCTCAGAGTTACTATCGCCATCGCCTTTGTCGGCGGACTAATACTCTGGATCGCTTTCACCCTCTCGGGAAATCAAAAGAAAAGCGCATCTGAAATTGTTAAAGAACTGGAACCTGTTCCTTTTACGGTAACAGCAGTGTACGCCCGTGTAAAGGAGTTTAGGGATAGCATCGGTTTCCGGGGTAGTATCGAACCGCTTGAACTCTTTAGCATCTATTCCGAAACAGATGGTAAGGTGATTTTTTCCAGGATAGAAAAGGGCCTGCTGGTTAGCAAAGGGCAACTGCTCGCAAAGCTGGATAACAGTATCAGGTCTGCCGGCGATTCCTCCAACCGGGTGAACTTCGATAAGGCAAAGGCTGACTATGAAAGGCTCGAATCGCTTTATAGCCTCAAGAACGCTTCGCTGATAGAAGTGGAGAACGCTAGAACGCAGATGCTGGCCGCCAAACAGCAGTTGAAACTGTCTCGTACACAGATGTCGCAATCTAACATAATGGCACCTGCTTCGGGAGTGATTGTAGAAAAGAAAACAAACCAGGGAGATTACCTCCAGCCCGGAGCTGTACTTGGCACTATCGCGGTAATGAGCAAAGTGGTGGCAAGGGTATTTGTTCCGGAAAACGCTGTAGTTCAACTTCAGCGGGGCCAGAAAGCTTATATAAAAGCGGATGTTTATGCTGGTAAAAGTTTTACCGGCCAGGTCAAAAATATAGTTCCATTGGCTACCGATGCAAAAACCTACCCGGTAGAAATTGAAATCACTAATAATACGACGCATCCGCTCCTGGGAAGCATGAGTGTAACAGTAAACTTTGAAAGCAAGGGGGTTGAGAAAGCCCTTGTTATACCAAGAACAGCACTTACAGGTGATGTGAACAATCCTGCCATTTATGTAATCGACAGCGCGAGAAACACGCGGAAAGTAACGATACGAACGGGTAGAAGTTTCGGGCAGTTCATCGAAGTAACCCAAGCACTGAAGGAGGGTGAGATCGTTGTTGTATCTGGGCAGCAGAACATATCCCCAGGCAAAGTTCTCAAAGATTACGTGATTCAACAATAAGCCCAGTATTAAATACAACGTATATGAGTGTTACAGAATTAGCAATTAAACGTCCCATACTTTTTTTGGTGTTCTTCATCGTGTTAGGAGCGGCGGGCATTTTCTGTTACCGCCAGCTGAAGTACGAGCTTCTTCCGGAGCTGGCTACGCCGTTTGTTACCATCATCACCTCTTATCCGGGCTCTTCGCCTTCTGAAGTAGAAACTTCAGTTACCAGGAAGATAGAAGACGGAGTGGCAGAAGTAAGCAGGATCAAGAAGATCACTTCCAACTCTGCAGAAGGTATATCGGTTGTTTCCATCGAATTCATTGCCGCCGCCAATGCTGATCAGGCGGTTCAGGAGGTGCAGCGTGCCATAAGTAAAGTGGTTCCTGATTTTCCATCTGGAGTAAAATCGCCCGCTATAGAGAAACTGAATGTAAACGATCTGCCAGTGCTTCGTATGGGGGTCACCGCATCTGTACAGCCTCCTGAATTATATGCGCTGCTAAACGACCTGATCAGGCCCCGCCTTGCGCAGTTGCTGAGTGTGGGCCGTATTGCTATACTGGGTGGGGCTGATAAGGAACTGAAAGTGTTTATTCATCACGACAAACTAAAAACCTACCAGCTGAGTCCGTCGGATGTAGCGGATGCCATAGCAAAGGCCAGTGCCGATTTTCCGGCAGGGAATATAAAGGATGCCGACCGTCAGTTCAGTATCCGCGTGCCGGGTAAATTCAGAGACCTTGATAAGATACTGGAACAGGAGGTAAGGTCTTTTGCAGATGGGAGCTCGGTAAAGGTAAAAGATGTAGCAGCGGTATCGATGGGTGCGAAAGAAACGGAGGTTATCAATAGAGTGGACGGTACGGCTTCCATAGGGCTATCGGTGAGTAAACAATCAGGTGCCAACGCCGTGGAAGTATCGGAACGCGTTAAACAGGAGATTGCCTCGCTTGAAAACGCCTATTCCTCCATCGGTCTCAAATTCAGTATTGCGCAAGACAGTTCTGAGTTTACGCTTAAAGCTGCACATTCGGTTTACAAAGACTTTTTCATAGCGGTTATACTGGTAGCGCTGGTGATGCTGGCATTTCTGCATAGTCTTCGCAACTCTCTTATAGTAATGATCGCCATTCCTACTTCTCTTTTCAGTGCTTTTATATTGATGTATGCATTCGACTACTCCCTTAACCTGATGACACTGCTCGCCATGAGCCTTGTTATCGGTATTCTGGTAGACGATTCTATAGTAGTACTGGAAAATATTTATCGCCATCTCGAAATGGGGAAGGATAAGGTAACAGCTTCACTGGATGGACGTAATGAAATCGGATTCTCTGCACTATCGATAACTCTTGTGGATGTAGTAGTGTTTCTGCCCATGGCGCTGGTGCCGGGCCTTGTAGGAAGCCTCGTAAAAGAATTCTCGCTGGTGATCGTTGTCTCCACATTATCGAGTCTCGTCGTGTCTTTTACACTTACGCCCATGATCGCCTCCCGCTTTGCCAGGCTCGAGCATCCGAACACTTCTTCTTTCTTCGGCAAAATAGCGGCTTGGTTCGAGAAAGGCATTCAGGGCATTACAAACTACTATGGAACTGCCTTGCAATGGAGCCTTCGTAACAAACTGGTAACGATCGCTGCTGCTCTTATTTTATTGGTCGGCTCTTTTGCCTTGGTAGGTACGGGCCTTGTAGGCGCTGAATTTGCTCCTGCTACCGATAAGGGAGAACTATCACTGCTGGTAAACATGCAGCCTGGAACTACACTGGGTCAAACGAATTTTGCTGTAACGGCTATAGAGGAGCGTTTGAAGCGTTTTCCGGAAGTAACAAAAACATTCACTAACGTCGGTTACCAGAGCGACGGATTTAGCGAAAGCTATAGCCCTCATCTGGCTGCTATCAACATCTCACTGGTTTCCGCAGCTGAAAGAAATAAGAGCCTGGCGGAGCTGGGAAGAGAGATGCGCCGGGTTGCAATGTCAGTACCCGGAGTAAAAGCCCGAATTTCTCCTATAGGGCTTTTCGGAGCGAACGATGCTCCCGTGCAACTGATCGTATCGGGAGATAACAGGGATAGCACGGTAAAACTGGCCGATAACGTACTAAATGCCATACGGGGTATAAGGGGAGTGGTGGACCCTCGGCTCTCGAGCGAACTGGGCAAGCCTGAAGTGAGTATCGACGTAGACCGGGATAAAGCCAGGGAACTCGGGCTCGATATGGAAACCATAGGAATGGCGGTAAGAACGGCCATCAACGGCGAGGATCAACTTAAGTTCAGCACGCCGGAAAAGGAGATAGACATGCGCATACAGCTGGGAGGCAAGGATCGGAACAGTACCAGTACGTTGAATGATTATGCGTTCACTAATAAAAATGGCAGCCTGGTTTATCTGCATCAATTCGCCACGCTGCGCTCGGGCTCTGGTGCCAGCGTGCTGGAACGGCAGAATAAACAACCTTCGGTGCTGGTGCTATCGCAGGTTGTAGGCCGGCCTTCGGGGGATGTTGGTGAAGATATCCGGGAGAAACTGAAAAGCATGCAGTTCCCTGCCGGCACAAGTCTGGCTTATGCAGGAGATCTGGAACTGCAGGAGGACTCTTTCGGAGCACTCGGGTTTGCACTCTTGTCTTCCGTGATATTGATCTACCTGATCATGGTGGCGCTTTACAATAACTGGACGTACCCTTTCGTTGTGCTGTTTTCTATACCGCTTGCTGTTGTCGGTGCTTTCCTCGCACTGGCGCTTACTGCCAAAAGCCTGAACATCTTTACCATCTTTGGACTGATCATGATGATGGGCCTTGTGGCAAAAAATGCCATCCTGCTGGTAGACAGAACGAACCAGATGCGGGAAGAAGGTGCCTCTCTCACGGATGCTTTGCTTGATGCTGGCAGAACGCGCTTACGCCCTATACTTATGACTACCCTCGCCATGGTGATAGGAATGTTGCCACTTGCATTGGCTAAGGGGGCTGCTGCGGAGTTGAACAGCGGCCTTGCCTGGGTGCTGATAGGCGGGCTTAGCAGTTCCATGTTCCTTACTTTGCTGCTGGTGCCGGTGATATACTATGGCATCAACCGCCTTCTCGAGAAACTACAAGCCCGAAAAGGAAAGGGCTCCCGGCAAGCTACTGTCAGCATCGCTGTACTGATAATTTCTGTAAGTGCATTCACGCCGCTAAAGGCCCAGGACGATCAGCCGCCTGTTTTATCCCTGAGTCTTTCGCAGGCAATCGACGCGGCACAAAAGAATAACAGCCAGATCAAACTGGCGGAGCTGGATGAATGGAAGGCTCGCTATGCCACAAAGGAAGTAATGGCCGATATCTTTCCGCAGATCAGTGCCAATGGTGCTTATCAGCGCAATATAAAGCCGCCCGTGTTTTTCTTTCCTGCTTTCAATCCGGCACCGAATGGTGGTATTACCTTCGATGACAAAAACCTTACACCGGTTACGGCGGCTTCTAAAAATGCGTACAATTTTGCCGTTGACGGGCGGCTGTCTGTTTTTAATCCGGCATTAAGGAGCGGCATAAAGGAAGCCCGCCTCAATGAGCAGTTGACCCACGCGAACGTACAGGTAAGCCGGTGGCAACTGAAAGAGGAGATCACAAAAGCCTACTACAATGTGCTGGTGGCGAAAGAAGCAACCAAGCTGCTATTGAAAGCTATTGACCGGGCGGCATTCAATCTCGATAACAGCAGGGTTATATATGCAAAGGGTCTTGTAATGGATGCGGATACGCTGAACGCTTTCGTACATCTTGAGAACCAGCGGCCTTCGCTTACTAAGGCTATCAATACTATCGAGCAAAGTATGAACTATCTGAAGAACTTGTTAGGGTTGTCTATTTATGATAGCATCAAGCTCTCGGATTCTTTGAACAATGAAGTGCCGGATTTCGCTGCCGGGGAAGATACATCTGCCGTACGCCGGAGGCCAGATTTGCTATTCAACAGGCTGGAGCAGGAAGCTGCCTTGCAACAGCTGAAGTCGAGAAA
>JACMJX010000063.1 GCA_014380425.1 Chitinophagaceae bacterium
GCTACCGCGATGGCCTGTGCTTCAAACCCGCCTATAACAATAGGTAGCCTGCGTAATCCATTTACTTCACCCAGTACTACTGCGTATGAATGAGTCTGGGTTATGCTATGCGACAAGGCCACTATTTCCAGTTCTATTTTTCTCATATCTCTGTTACGAAACTAAGGGATTTTGTTTAAAATGTGCTTACCGGGCTCCTAAATACCCTTTAACTTCTTAACTGCTGCCGTGATCTTCGGAACTATCTCAAACACGTCGCCAACGATGCCATAATCGGCTGCTTTAAAAAAGGGTGCTTCCGGATCCTTATTGATCACTACAATCACTTTACTCCTATTTACACCCGCCAGGTGCTGAATGGCTCCGGATATGCCGAGAGCTACATAAAGGTTGGGGGCTATGGCAAATCCTGTTTGTCCTACATGCTCGTGGTGAGGCCTCCAGTGCGCATCGGCTACCGGCCGGCTGCAGGCGGTGGCAGCACCCAGTGCTTTGGCGAGGTCTTCCAGCATACCCCAGTTTTCCGGCCCTTTTAATCCGCGGCCCCCGCTCACTACCAGTTCGGCTTCGGTAAGCGGTACCTCGCCGGTTACTTTGTTTACCGCTCCCACTTTTACTTTAGCCTCGTTTACCGTAGTGTCGAAAAGCACAACTTCTGCGCTTCCGCCTACTTCAGTGACAGGGTAACTGTTTATATTCAGGGAAATGATCTTTATACCGGTATTGATGGCCACGTTGGCAAATGCCTTTCCGCTGAATACGTTCTTTTTAACCACGAAGTCAGCCCCTATTTCAGGCAGGGCGATAGCACCGGCTACCAGTCCGGCTTTTAACCTCGCAGAAAGACGGGGAGCAATGGCTTTGCCGTCTACATTATTGGAAAAGATCACCACCTTGGCACCTACTGCGGTGATGGCTGAAGCCAGCACTTGCGTAACTACCTGCGCATCGAAGTGGTTGAGTAATGCATTATCCACGTGATGGATCTTTTTCACTCCATACTTTCCCAGGTCCTGCAGAGAATCGGTTACCGTACCCAGCACGATGCCTTCCGCCGTAGTGTTCAGCATTTCAGCTATTTTGGCTCCGTAGCTGATGGCTTCATGGGAAGCTTTTCTTATTTGTCCGTCCGACTGGTCTATAAATATTAGTACTGACATAATTATTATTTGATTTGTGCAAGCCTGCGTGCTTGTGAACAATGAGGTAATGGGATCAGATCACTTTGGCTTCGTCGTGCAACAGTCTTACCAGTTCCTCCGGGTTATCTGCCGGTACCAGTTTTACCCCTGCCTTGGCGGGCGGAAGTTCAAAACTGACGATGGAGGTAAGTGCGTCGATAGCCACCGGCTCCACTGCTTTCAGCGGTTTGGTTCGCGCACCCATGATTCCTTTCATATTGGGTATCCGTTGTTCTGCCATGCCTTTCTGGCAACTGACTACCACCGGAAGGGCCACTTCGCATACTTCTTCCCCGCCTTCTATTTCCCGCACGATGGAAGCCCCTGATCCGGTAAGATCGAATTTTGTGGCCAGGGATACATAGGGAAGATCAAGCAATTCGGCTACCATGCCGCCTATCGAAGCGCCGTTGTAATCGATGGTTTCTTTACCGGTAAATATAAGATCGTATCCTCCCTCTTTCGCCACCCCGGCAATCTGCGAAGCAATGGTGAAACTGTCGCTACCGGAAGTATTTACCCGGATCGCTTCATCTCCGCCCAGGGCCAGTGCTTTGCGGATAACCGGTTCTGCATCGGCAGCCCCGACCGTGATAAGGTGAATAATGGTGGAAGGGTCTTTTTCTTTCAGTTCTATGGCGCGCACCAGCGCATACCATTCGTCGTAAGGGTTGATGATCCACTGAACACCCTGATCGGCAAATTTCGTATTGTTATCTGCGAAAGCTATTTTTGCCGTTGTATCGGGTGTTTTGCTAATGCACACTAAAATTTTCATATCCAAGTTTTTGAATTTCGGACTGCGAAGATAGGAAGATAAAATTAACCACTATTTACAAGGCATACATACTATGACGGACAGAATAGAAAAACTAAAAGAATTCCTGGAAAGCAGTCCGGGCGATAGCTTCCTGCACCATGCCATGGCCCTGGAGTACGTAAAAGCCGGAGATGATAATGAAGCGGGCCGCATTTTTGAACAAATCCTGCAAAAAGACCCTGGTTATGTGGGCAGTTATTATCATTTTGCCCGCGTGCTGGAGCGGCAGGGTAACCGCGCCGCTGCCATAAAAACATACGAACGAGGCATGCTGGAAGCAAAAGCAGCCGGAGATCAGCACGCCTATAATGAGCTGCAGGCTGCTTATGAAGACCTTATATATTAGGATGATAAAGATTTCGGCAGGCTTGTGTTATTCTATACTTTTACGTTTATAGGATTAGAGATATTTAACCGTTTCTTACTGGCGAGAAAATATTAAGATGTATGGATGTAAGGTTCAAAAATATTTATCTGGAAAACCTATATAAAGGAGTAAAAGTAAGCGGCAAACCCAAATACAACAAAGAAATAGTGGAAGCTTTCAAAAAGAAGGTGGATATGATGACGCAATTATCGGACTTGAATGAAATGCGTTTGGTAGGCGGCTTGAATTTTGAGGCATTGAAGGGAGATAAGCAAGGGTTATACTCCGTCAGAATAAATGACAAATACAGGCTTGAATTCAGCATCGAGCAGGACGCACTGATAATGTTGAAGATCATATATATCGAAGAATTATCTAATCATTACAGGGAAGATATGAAAAAGTATGAAAATAAGATACCGGGTAACGAAAGACTCTGCTCGGATGTATTGTTGCATCCCGGGGAAATATTAGGGGAAGAACTGGAAGTAAGAAAGATATCCATAAAAAACTTTGCAAAAGTAATTAACGTTACCCCTGAATACATACGAGAATTAATTGATGGCAGGCATGACGTGTCCCCTGTTATGGCCATAAAGTTAGAAAGTGGATTACAGATACCGGACTATTTATGGATGCGCTTTCAGGCCGCTTACGACCTGAAACTTGCCCGTCGCGAACTTAAAGCCTTCTTAGTTTAATGAATTTAATTGAACGATTTGACCAGTTTATTCTTAAGGAAAGATTGTTCTCTGCTTCCGATCATCTGCTGCTGACTATCAGTGGCGGGGTGGATTCGGTAGTGCTATGCGATCTTTGTCACCTTTCCGGTTACTCTTTCAGGATTGCCCACTGTAACTTTGGTTTAAGAGGAGCAGAAAGTGAACGCGACGAGGATTTTGTAAAAACACTTGCTAAGAAGTACCAGGTGGAGCTACTGGTTAAAAGATTCGATACTGCAAATTATGCGAAAGAAAACGGGCTCTCCATACAGGTAGCCGCCCGCCAGCTCAGGTACGATTGGTTCTACCAGGTGGCGGACGTGCAGTATATCCTTACTGCCCACCATGCCGATGATAACATGGAGACCGTACTGATGAACTTCTTTAAAGGAACGGGCATTGCCGGGCTGCACGGTATTTTACCTAAACAGGACAGGCTGGTGAGGCCCCTGTTGTTCGCCTCTAAAGAAAATATACTTGCTTATGCAAAAGCGAATGGCCTTAACTATGTAGAAGATTCTTCTAACCAGTCCGATAAATACACCCGTAACTATTTCCGTAACCAGTTGATACCCGCCCTGGAAAAAGTATATCCGGAAGTAAAGGAAAACCTGCATAATAATATAGCACGCTTCCGCGATACGGAGGTATTATACCGCCAGTCCGTAGACCAGCACAAGAAGAAACTGATGGAGTATAAAGGAAGCGATATTCATATACCTATACTCAAATTATTGAAGTCGCACCCGGTAGAAACCATCCTGTACGAGATCATCAAAGATTTTCATTTTACTCCTCACCAGGTAAAAGACATTCTACAGATAGCCGGCGGACAATCGGGTAAATACATAGCTTCTTCCACCCATAGAGTTATTAGCAACCGCAACTGGCTGATCATTACTCCTTTAAAATCGGAAGAATCAGCATTGATAGTGATTGAAGAAAAGGACGGGCTCGTAACTTATCCCGGAGGTCAGGTGAAAATTAAGACGATCCAGGTAACTGGTCTTCCTTCACTGGATACTGATGCATCCGTAGGCATGATGGATGCAGCAA
>JACMJX010000005.1 GCA_014380425.1 Chitinophagaceae bacterium
ATCTGCGAGACGGAAAAGAATTCCTTTGATGTTGATTACGTCCTCTATCGTATCACGCGTTGTTCCGGCAATATCACTTACGATCGCCCTGTTTTCATTAAGCAGTGCATTCAGAAGGGTTGACTTGCCGGCATTGGGCTTTCCCACAATTGCTACCAATACTCCATTCTTTATCACATTACCTAAGCTGAAGGAACTCAAAAGACGGGTTGTGACGCTGCAGGCATTGTTTACAAGATCTTTTAGTTTTCCGCGGTCTGCAAATTCCACATCTTCCTGTGCAAAATCCAGTTCAAGCTCGATCAATGCGGAGAATGTCAGGAGTTGCTCGCGGAGCTCTTTCAATATCTGCGAAAATCCTCCCCGTATATTATGAAGCGCGCTCTTTCTGGACGCTTCGGTATTACTTGCTATCAGGTCGGCAACGGCTTCTGCCTGAGTAAGATCCAGTTTTCCGTTCAGGAAAGCGCGTTGGGTGAACTCGCCAGCTCTTGCCAGCCTTGCTCCCGCTGAGGTACATGCTCTTATGATCTGCTCCTGCACAAATGGAGAGCCATGGCAGGAGATTTCTGCTACGTCTTCACCGGTATAGGAGCGGGGGCTCCTGTACAGAGAAACGACTACCTGATCAAGCGTTTGATCATTATCATGCAGCAAGCCGACGTGCATTGTGTGTGTTGGTTGAGTACTCAGGTTCCTGGATGGAAACAGGTGATCGACTATAGCGATTGCATTGCTTCCGCTCAGGCGTATTACACCGATGGCGCCAATGCCGGGTGGCGTTGCCAGTGCCACTATCGTATCATCCCAACCTGTCAGTTTACCATGCATGGAGCATTTGTTTAATAAAAAAGCAATTTAATAAAAAGAGGCCACCGTTTCGGGTGGCCTCTTTAAAAGTATTCTAGTATTCTAATTTATTCCGTTTCAAGCTTGAACGTGATTGGCTGCTTTTTGTAAGATTTAACCTGACGGCCATTCTGAACTGCAGGAGTCCATTTACCGCTCTTCTTGATAACTCGGATGGCTTCGTCTCTTAATCCGCCATCATTAGGACCGGAAATAGCTACCACATCACTTACATTGCCTTCCCTGTCCACAATAAACTGAACTACCACTGTACCTTGTATCTCGTTTTCAACTGCCTCGTCGGGATATCTGAACGTTTTATTAAGATATCTTCTCCAGGCTGGCTGACCACCGGGATATTCAGATTCAATTTCAACTTTAGTAAAAGTTTTGTCCCAGTCTTCTTCAGACTTGGTAGGTGCAGCAACAACTCCTTTACCGGCATCTGACACAGGGGGTGCAACGATACCTTCATCTTTGATACCTTCCTGACTGATGGCACCTATTTTTGTTTCTTCCAGCTTCTCATTTTCTGGTGGCTTTTCATCTTCCTTAACTTCTTCATCCTTCACGATCTTCGGGGGAGTGAACTTAGTCATTTCCACTTTAGGAGGTTCAGGTTGTGGCGGTGGAGGAGGAGGTGGCGGTTCTTCTTTCTTCTCTTCTGGTTTTACCTCCTCGAGTTGAACGTCCTGAACAATCATCTCTACGTTATCGTCATCTTTCCTAAGTCCTGAAAGATAACTGCCGATAAAAATCAGCAGCAAAAGAGCAACCGTAGTTATCAGGGCGGTCACCATACGCTTATTGTAAGTTTTTCTTAACTCATAAGCGCCGTAAGCTTTGTTCCGGTCATCAAAGATGATGTCCAGAATGTCGGCAGTAAGAATTTTATTTACGTCCATGGTAACGGCTTTAATTAATTAAATGTTTATTGTATTCCGGATGTCGCCTTGATCAACTGACCTTCAACAGCAGAAATATCTACCAATGCATAACGCTTAACATCATCGATCGTCATCTCATCCAGAATATCTACAGTGTTCTTGTAAGTAGATGAAGAATCGGGCTTGATAACTACCACAAAATCGGATGGATTGGTGGATCTCTTTTTATTGAGAATCACATTTCTTACTTCCTTCTGCGTTGTCGTCTTGAAGTTGGAACCATCTGCTGCCAGTATTCCTTCGTAATAATAAATCACATCGTTACCACCCAGCAGTACCGTAAGTGCTCCGGATTCCTTCGCCTTATTTTGGTCTTCCGGCTTGTCGGTATCCTTAGGAAGATTCAGATTCATCGCTGTTGCTTCACTCATAGTTGTGGTGAATATGAAGAACGTTATGAGTAAGAAACCAAGATCCACCATCGGTGTGAGGTCTACTTTTGTAGACTGCTTTTTGGATTTTTTGACGCCGGGGCCTTTTTTATGTCCCCCGCCCGAGGTATCCATTTCTGCCATGGCTTATTGCTTTTTAGTTAAATAAATTTATGTTCTGTTCCCTTCATCTTTGGTTATGCTACAGACTAGATACCTGCCTTAGACCGGTTCTCTGCAACATTCCTTTTATACAATTCACTTCCTACTGGAACATTTTGTGGGTTTGTTACCATTTGAAATTTCATCAGATCGTTCTTTTTGAAAGCAGCAATCACACCTTTAAAAGAGGGGTACTTTGAATTATTATCCCCTTTAAGCAAAAGATTCAACTTCTGACCCTGAAATGCCTTATATGAAGCATTCATCCAAACGGTAAGTTCATTATTAGCTGAATCTGTAACTGGTATTCCTTCTTTCTGGAGCAATTGCTGTTCAGCATTCAATTTAAGAAAACCTTTTAATTTGCTGAACGGGACACCTACAAACTGAGCTTTGGTAAAAGCAGTTATTTCAGCGTCGGTAAGACCGAGATTTCGTTGTTCATTGACATTCTCTATCACCTCCCGTTTTGGAGCATCTTCAGAAAGGGAATAGAACACTTTGCCATTGTTATCGATGGTAATAAGTACTAAATCACTTCCTGGGGCCACCTTGCTAGCTACCGAATTAGGGGTAACAACTTCCAGCGCTTCGGTAGGTTTAAACTTAGTGGTAAGTATAAAGAAAGACAATAACAGAAACGCCACATCACACATCGCCGTCATATCGACACTGGTACTTTTGCGCGGTACTTTAACTCTTGGCATATTTTAGATATTTCTTGTTTGTATAAAGACGCAATCTGTTCTACATTCCATAAAAATATGGAGCTAAAAACAAAGATTACTTATACAATGAAGCGAAACTTTGTGTCAAAGTGAAACCACTCTCGTCAATACCATAGGTAATGGCATCGATACGTGTAGTAAATACGTTGTACATGATAATAGCTACGGCAGAAGTACCGATACCCAAAGCTGTATTATAAAGAGCCTCGGAAATACCTCTTGAAAGCTCTCTTGCCGCATCTCCACCGCCAGCATCACCAAGAGCTGAGAATGAAGTAATCATCCCGATTACTGTTCCAAGCAGCCCAAGAAGGGTAGCTACTGAAGCAAGCGTAGAAAGGAACACCAGGTTTTTTTCAAGCATTGGCAGCTCGAGCGCTGTTGCCTCTTCCACC
>JACMJX010000064.1 GCA_014380425.1 Chitinophagaceae bacterium
CCCTTGATCCTTACCGCATCGTAGTAACCGGACGGATTAAACATTTTATTTCTGCCTTTGGGGAACACGTTATCGGCGAAGAAGTGGAATACAGCCTGATGAAAGCCGCCGAAGAGGAAGGGGTACATATTACAGAATTTACGGTAGCACCGATGATCGAACAGGGGCAAGGAAAAAGCTACCACGAATGGTTTGTGGAGTTTGACAATAACCCGGAAGATATGAAGCGCTTTGCCCTGAAAGTGGATAGCCTGCTTCGGGAGAAGAATATTTATTACGACGACCTTATCACCGGCAATATTCTGCAACCTTTACACATATTGCCGGTACAAAAAAACGGGTTTATCGACTATATGAAGAGCATCGGCAAACTGGGCGGGCAGAATAAAGTGCCCCGCCTGAGCAACGATCGCAAAATTGCCGACGAACTAAAGCGTTTTTTATCCAGGGAATAACCTTACTACATATATGCAGCCTGCTCCATGGAGTGATCCTAATGAATTATTAACTGCGCTCCGACAGGGAGATGAAGCTGCTTATTATCATGTTTTCCAGTTATATAACAAGAGCCTGTTCCTGTCCGCGTATAAAATAGTTTCTGATACCCAGGAGGCGGAAGACATAGTGTCTGAAACGTTTATAAAACTTTGGAATAACAGGCAAAGCTTTAGCGAGGGTTACAATATTAAAGCCTGGCTGTTCAGGGTAGGGGTTAATCTATCCCTTGACCGGCTGAAAAAGAACAAACGGTACGGCCTCGCCGAAGAAGAAGCCGTCTATTTTTCGCAAAAAGAAGAGGATACCGGTTACCTGGAGACCCTGATCCTGGAATCAGAACTGGTTGATATGATCTTTTCTTCTATGGATGAAATGCCGGATGCCATGAAGACCATTTTCCGTATGCATTATGTGGAAGGACTCAGCAGTTCGGAGATTGCCCGCCAGTTGGATATCTCTGTAGACACCGTAAGGGTGCAAAAACACCGGGCTTTACTACTTCTGAAAAAGATATTTCCCTTCAAAGATCCACCAGAATAATAATAGTGTCATTAATTGATTATCAAGAATTAATATATTATGAAAATAATTTTATAATCACTTCAAGAAATTTTGTAAATGAAATGATTCCTGCCGTCGTCTTTATTACAGAATCGATAGGAATCATTAAACCTTACTTCAATGCTCAAGATTCAAAACGACACCATTGTTAAACTTCTCCGGAAAGTGATCCGGAAGGAAGCAATTACTAAGGAGGAACAGAAAACCTTAGACGATTGGCGTACTTATTCGTCACATCATCAAAATCTTTTTGATGATGTAATGAAGGAAGCACGATGGGAGAATGATTTAAAACTCTTGTTAGCCCGGGATGAAAAAGCCGCCTGGAATAACATACTTTCCAAAACCAAGGAAAGCCATGTTAGTGCCAAAGTGGTTGAAAGCAAAACATCCTGGTATAACTATGCGGCGGCAGCCGTTCTTTTGGGAGCTGTACTGACAGGTAGCATTTTCTATCTGCGATCCGGTTCAGATAAAGAAATGGTTGTAGCCACTACTGCTGCTGAAAAAAAGAGTATGGGTCGTGATGAAGAAAGGGCATATCTCGCATTATCCGATGGTTCAACTATCTATTTAAATGCCGCTAAAAATGGCGAACTGGCCCGCGAGGGAAACAGTAGAATCAATAAACTTAAGGACGGCGAACTGGTGTATGATGCAGCTAATCCGGCTTTGTCCGATCAGCTACCATTAACCTTTAACATCTTATCCACTCCCAGAGCTACTCAGTACAAGATTACGTTACCAGACGGGAGCAGAGTTTGGTTAAATGCTGCATCAACACTTCGCTTTCCTTCATCGTTCAATGGTGAGGAGAGATTTGTTGAGTTGAAAGGGGAAGCTTATTTTGAAATAGCACCCTCATCTGGTGTCCCTGGCCGGCAAAACAGTGCCCCTTTTTCTGTCAAGGCGAATGGAATGAGCATTGACGTTTTAGGTACCCATTTTAATGTAATGGCTTACCGGGAGGAATCTGAAATGAAGACCAGTCTTTTACAGGGATCTGTTCGTGTTACTAATGGCGCTAATGTTTGCATGCTTAAACCGGGTCAGCAGGCCCAGGTTGTTAACGATCTTTCGCTCCCCGTCAGACCCCGCCGTACTA
>JACMJX010000065.1 GCA_014380425.1 Chitinophagaceae bacterium
CGCGATTCGCTTTCGATGCAGCACAGGGCTTTGTTGCTTTACCAGCAGTTGATCGATTTCCATTTATATGATACTTCTTCCGTTGCACTGATCGATATCGATCTGAAACGACTGCGGTATGTACGCAGCAAAGCGGTGATGGAAAATAAGGAGGAACTGTATTATACGGCTATAAAGCATGTGGCGGAGCAATACCAGCGCACGCCGGCGGCAGCGCAGGCATGGTACCTTGTTGCGCAATGGCATGCCGATAAAGCCGCGAAGTATCACCCTATTAAGGATACAGCGTACAGGTACGAAAATAATATAGCGGAGCAAATATGCGGGGAAGTGATTTTACAAAAGGAAGAAAGCGAAGGACGTGTTAATTGCATCAACCTCTTAAAACGGATCCGGATTAAACAGCTTACGCTTCTGACCGAAAAAGTAAATCTTCCTGCACAGCCCTTCCGCAGCCTGGTGCGTTATAGGAATATATCGAAAGTTTACCTGAGGGTGGTACATCTGGATGACGCACTTAAGAGCAGATTGTTGAATTCGTACGATGAAAAGTACTGGCAACAATTGACTGACCTTACTCCTTTGAAATCATGGGAGCAATCGCTGCCGGATACGAAGGACCACCAGCAGCACGCAGCGGAGATCCGTATAGATGCTTTGCCGGTGGGAACCTATATGATACTGGCAGGTACGGACCAGGATTTCGCCCGTGAAGGGAATGCACTGGCTGTGCAGTTTGTCTATGTTTCTTCCATTAGTTTTATTAATAGCGACAGCAAATATTTTGCGCTTCACCGGGAAACGGGCAAACCACTGGCCGGAGCTACTGTGCAGGTTTGGAATAATTATTACGATTATAATATCCGCAAGATGAATACATCGAGAGCGGAAAAATTAACAGCGGATGATAATGGTTATTTCAGTGTTAAAGATGTTAAAGACAGGAATGGAATAAGGATCGGAATAGATTTCGGAAAGGATCATTTATTGATGGACGATCAGTTTTATGGCAGTTCCCGCGATGAAGAAACAGCTACTCTGAATGCAGCGAAATATGAAGAGGCTAACGCTCTTGTGTTCCTGTTTACGGACCGGTCTGTTTACCGGCCCGGACAAACCGTTTATTTTAAGGGTATTGCCGTTACAAAAGACTTCTTAACCAAAAGGAGCAAGGTGCTCGCCGGCAAAAAAACGAAGCTGTTTCTGGAGAATGCGAATAATGAGGAAGCGGATTCGCTTACGCTTACCACGAATGAATTCGGCTCTTATGCCGGTTCTTTCCGGTTACCGGAAAATACACTGAACGGAGAGTTCACGCTGCGGGATAAAGATATACCAGGTGAACTGCGCTTTTCAGTGGAAGAATATAAAAGGCCCCGGTTTTACGTGGAGTATGAAAAACTGAAAGGTACCTATAAGGTGAACGACAGTATCCGTATTTCAGGCTTTGCCAAAGCGTATGCAGGTAATAATATAGACGGTGCCTCTATAAAGTACCGTGTGGTACGCGTGCCCCGTTTTATATATCCCTGGCTTTGGGGAAGAAGGGTTCGTCCGGCCACTGCCGAAATGGAAATCACCAATGGGGAAGCAGTCACCGATGGGGAAGGAAGGTTTACTATCCTTTTTAAAGCGATTCCGGATGCTTCCATCGACAGGCTACTGGAACCGGTATTCGATTACCGGGTGGTGACAGACATTACGGACAATAATGGAGAAACCCGCAGTGGTGAAACCATGGTATCGGTTTCCTATAAGGCCTTATTACTTAAAGTAATCATCCCGCCGGGGGGCGCATTGCCGGCAGATAGTCTTAACAGTGTATCCATCTCCACCAAGAATACCAATGGTGAATTTGAACCGGCCCTGGTAACACTTCATATCTATCCGTTACAACAGCCCCGAAGGCTTATAAGAGCCCGTTTATGGGAGCAGTCCGACCAGTTCGTGATGGGTGCAAAAGAATACACCGATCTTTTTCCGCATGACGAATACGATGACGAAAAAAGTAAAGAGAACTGGGTACGGGGGGCGGTTATTGCCATAACGCCCGATACCAGCAAGGCAGACGGTCAATTCACCATCATGCATAAGGGCTTTTTACCGGGCTGGTATTTACTGGAAGCCAGTACCACCGACAAATACGGATCGCCGGTGAAAGATGTACAATATATCCGCCTATACGGTTCCTCAGATAAACGGTTGCCTGTACCTGAATACATTACTTCCTCCATCGATAAAAGCACGGTGGAGCCGGGAGAAAAGGCGTCCATTACATTGGGCAGCACCGCAAACGATCTCACCATTATTGAATGGATGCAACGCGAACCTATGATGGGTGGCGATTCCCGGATAGGGGGCGATTTTAAATTATTTAAGCTGGATAATGAAACCAGGGCTTTTGATTATGATGTAACCGAAGCGGACAGGGGCGGAATAAGTGTTGCTTACCTGCTGGTAAAGGATAATCGGTTTTATGCTTTGAATAATACCATTGCCGTACACTGTACGAACAAAGAATTGAATATAAGTTATTAAACATTCCGGTATAAAACATTGCCGATTCTACTGTCTCATGTATGACCGCGATGTTAATATCATTACGCATAACATCGGTCATAATTGGAATTGCTTTATCAATTGGGCTCAATATGTGAAAGTTTATTTCCGCAAATGGCGCATATGGTAGTTTAACGATACATGATCTCGGATAGTAATGTATATTTTTAA
>JACMJX010000066.1 GCA_014380425.1 Chitinophagaceae bacterium
AAGAATACGGTATCAACAAGTGGGATAGTATTGTGGGTATCGCTGCGTCGGGAACGACTCCTTATGTAATAGGCGGACTGAAGCAGGCAAGGGCAAATGGGTTGCTAACGGGTTGTATCGTTTGCAACACAGGGACGCCGGTAGCAGCGGAGGCCGAATTTCCTGTGGAAGTAGTGGTAGGCCCTGAATTTATAACCGGCAGCACACGGATGAAAGCGGGTACGGCTCAAAAACTGGTGCTCAACATGATTTCCTCCACCGTCATGATACAGCTCGGGAGGGTTAAGGGTAATAAAATGGTAGACATGCTTTTGAGTAATAACAAGCTAATTGCGCGTGGAGTAAATATGGTAATGGAGGAACTGAATGTGGATATTGAAACAGCGACCCGGCTTATCAACGAGAAGGGAAGCGTGCGGGCTGCGGTGGAAAGTGTGAAGGCAGTTTCATAACTGGCAAAATAAAACGCATAATCGTGCAAAATAACTTGGATTTATGCGTTTTTGATTTATATTTAGTGCATCAAAACTATATATGCTTAAAGAGGAACGGCAGGCTGTCATACTGCACCAGATCAATCTGCACAATAAAGTTCTTTCTTCTTCACTGAGCGAACAGATTCAGGTATCGGAGGATACTATCCGTCGCGACCTGATAGAACTTGCGCAGGAAGGAAAGATCATTAAAGTACATGGAGGTGCTTTATCCAATTCATTTCATCAGGGTGTGTCTTCTAGGGATGTATATTCTATCGAAGAGAAAAAGAGGATCGCGTTGAAGGCGGTGAAGCTTATTAAAGATGGTATGTTCGTGCTTACTACAGGTGGAACTACTATTACGGAACTCGCACATATGTTACCTAAAGACCTACAGGCAACATTTATAACGGTCAGTCTTTCAGCAGCTCTTGAATATTCGCATCATCCCAACATAGAAGTCATCATTATCGGCGACAAGCTTTCCAAGAATTCCAAGATAACGATAGGTGCGGAAGCCATCCTCAAAATTCAGCAGATTAAAGCCGATTTGTGTTTCATTGGGGTGAATGCCATCGATCTGTCTGAGGGGCTGATGGATAATGACTGGGATGTGGTGCAGATTAAGCGGGCCATGATTAAAAGCTCCAAGAAAGTGATTGCTTTGTCCATTGCAGAAAAGGTGAATACGGTCGATCAACTGAAGATCTGCGATGCAGACGATATCGATATCCTGATAACAGAGCTCGACCCGGAAGCCGAGAAACTACAACCTTATCGAAGCAGGGGAATCCAGATTTTATAATAACAATTAAGAGAACCAAAATTAACAGTATGAAAAATGATCTATTTTTTCGGAAGACGTGGAGGAAACTCTTTTTCCTCTTTTTGGTTATTAGCGGAACCGCCTCTGCCCAGGTAACCATTACCGGCAAAGTATCCGATGCCAGCGGGAATAGTTTACCCGGAATCAGCGTGCAGGTAGTAAAAAGCAATGCTGGAGCTGCATCTGACCCGCAGGGCAATTATACATTGACTACCGCTTTGAAACCGGGTAGTTATACCGTAGAATTCAGCGGTGTGGGTTTCAAGAGTTCGAGGTTGCCGCTTACTGTGGGCAGTGCATCGAGTTATAGCCTTAATGCTACACTAGCGGAAGATGCTCTGGGGCTGGATGAAGTGATTGTTACGGGAACTACTCAAGGGACGACGAAGAAGGAATTGGGGAGTTTTATAAGTTCCCTAAAGGCGGAAGACATTAACAAAGGAGCCGCGGGAAATGTGTTACAAGCATTGCAAGGAAAGACACCAGGAGCCCAGGTTACTCAGAATTCAGGGGATCCTGCCGGTGGTTTATCCGTAAGGTTACGAGGAATAAGTTCCATTACTTCGTCTTCTGAACCGTTGTATATAGTAGATGGAGTGATTGTCAACAATGCTACTAACAGGGTAACCAACACAGCCAGTAATTATGATGGGAACAACTTTATAGGTTCTGTCGGACAAAACAGAATGGTAGATATCAATCCGGCGGATATCGAAAGGATAGAGGTGCTTAATGGTGCGGCCGCGGCGGCTATATATGGCTCAAGGGCGAATGCTGGGGTGGTCCAGATATTTACAAAAAGGGGGAAATCGGGTGCTCCGCAAGTAAGTTTTTCCGTAAGTGGTATGGTAAGCGAACTAAGGAAGAAAATAGAAGTGAATCAATCCCCTACAAAGTTCGGCCCTTCTTTTTTAACGCAGGATTTGATTGCCACAGGAAGGAAACTGGGTTTTCCAGATACACTTGCCACACTTGTTACTCCTACCACTAGATATGATTACCAGGATTACATTTTTAGAACTGCGGTGGGCACTGATAATAATTTGTCTGTGTCAGGAGGTAACGAAAAAACAAAATATTACGTATCTGGTTCTTATTTCTACAACCAAGGCATTATCAGAAACACGGATTTTCAGCGCTATAACTTTAGAGCTAATGTTGACCAGACATTCAATAAATGGATAAGTGCCACTTTGGGACTTAATTATATCAATAGCTCCGCGAATGAAAAACCGGATGGAAATTCATTCTTTTCACCCATGAATTCCGTGACTATACTTACCAATATACATGATATTTTCACCAGAGATGGTAACGGCAATCTTTTAGCGGTGGGAGAAAGAGGACGAGTAAATCCGGTCTCTGTTATTGAGGACATAAAACAACGACAAACTACTAGTAGGGTAATATCTAATCTTGGTTTAAAATTAAAGCCGTTTAGGAATTTAAGCATCGACTATACGATGGGTATTGATAATTACACCCAATTAGGGACTACTTTAATTCCACCTTTTGCTTATTTCGTTGGTGAAGGAACTTTTGGTGCCGGTACTGCATCGGACGCTTCACGTAATGGATATTCAAGCACCTCCAATAATAACTTTTTTGCTATCAACCATGACCTAAACGCCACATACAGTGCCGACATTACCGGCGCGCTTGCATCAACTACCCAGGTAGGTTTTTCGCAGCAGTACGAGAAAAATAATTACAGTTTATTGCAAGGGCGTGGTTTAGCCCCATTTGTTGAAACGGTAAATGCTGCCGCTACTATTTTGCCTGGTGCAGATGAACGGAGCGAACTGTCCATTTCGGGTGCTTTCCTGCAACAGAATTTCAAGTACAAAAATCACTTTTTTGTTACTGGCGCTGTAAGACTGGATGGATCATCCGTTTTTGCGGAGGATAACCGTAGCCAGGTGTACCTGAAGGGAAGTGCAAGTTATGTACTGTCATCTGCTGACTATTGGCAAAAATTAGGAGTATCGGGATGGTGGGATTATTTGAAATTCAGACTTGCTTACGGCGAAAGCGGCAACCTGACTGGTAGTGGTGCTTTTGCGCGATTTAATACCTACTCCGAAGCAACCTTCGTTGTAATGTCTGTGTTGAATGGTAGTACTGTGCTTGCAAATCCATACGTTATGCCTGAGCGGCAGCAGGAA
>JACMJX010000067.1 GCA_014380425.1 Chitinophagaceae bacterium
CGAAATTTTAAAAGCACAAAAATTTGAAATTCCTTAATACCGGATCCAATGGACCCACAGGAATGGCCGTATCGCTTACGAACGGCCAGACAAAAGAAGCGGCTTGTCAAAAAAGACTTTGACAAACAATTGATCAAACTCAGCAGGAAGCAGGGTGAGTTATGGAAACAACGAAGAAACTTACCCATGATTCCGTTAGAGCATCCTTATCAGAAAGGCTGGAAGCGGCTGTTCGTTCTCCGCGAGGATATACAGAACCTCCCGAATGCTGATTTCTATCAGGCACTGCTAGATAAGATCAATACTGTTAAATATCATCACGACAAGTCTTTCAAAATAAAGAAACGGCGAAAAAGGCGGTATGGCCAAAAGAACATCGGTCAGACGCTCACAGAAATCTCAGATTATGACTGGTACAGGAACTGGTACAAGCTTTCAGACGAGGAGTAGGCATGTTTTATCAGAACAGAAAGCATGTCCATAAGCTCTCGGTACCTCGATGTGCGCTACGTTTATGCAGAGCCCTGCCGCTTCGTGCTAAGGTCATGCCTCATATAATTTATGAAGTACAAATGCACGACGAAGTGCTGGAGCAGGAGATAGCAGAGCTTGATAATTATGTCGAGAGAAATAATCTGTGGCACCGAATAAACCGCCTGACGAATGGAAGAAGCTATCATCGCTGGGTTTATATCGAAAAGCCGAAGTATTATAACGAACTAAAGAACATGCCCAGGTATGCCAATAAAGAAGCTTACCTGGATTAAAAAACAAACCCAAATGGGAAATTTAAAAACAAGACAACTAAATAAAATAGGCTACACTAACGATCAGTTACGAAGCCTTGTAATTAATGTAGTTTCAAAGCACTTTAAACATTACAGCAATGAGGATGTGCTGGATTTATTAACGGCTATCAGAAACAACCCGAAGAGTTACCTCAATGATTTACACGCAGGCAAAATTGCTGAGAAGATCATCGGTAAAGTAGCAGAACCAGTGTTCAAATCTTACGATTTGCTGAAAGATTCGGTGCCTTGTAAAGTTTATGGTGCTAAAGACATTGAAGCAAGCGCCATCAAACAGATGGAACTCGCAACCAAGTTGCCGGTTAGCGTGCAGGGCGCTTTAATGCCCGATGCGCATATGGGTTTTGGCCTGCCTATCGGCGGAGTACTGGCTACAAAAAATTCAGTAATCCCTTATGCTGTAGGTATGGATATTGGCTGCCGTATGGCTCTGTCGATCATTGATGAAACTGAAGCCTTCGTTAAACGCTCAGAATACCAGATCAAACAGGCCCTTAAAAGCTTCACCCATTTTGGTATGGAAGGCGGACTCGACATCCGTCAGGAACACGAAGTTCTCGATAGCTCCTTATTTCAGCAATTGGCTTTTCTAAAGCCTCTGCGAGGAAAAGCGGCAAGGCAATTAGGCACCTCCGGAAATGGAAATCATTTTGTAGAGTTTGGCGAAATTGAGCTGGTAGAAAACAATACTCTAGGCTTGCCCGCCAAGAAGTACACTGCCCTGCTTTCACATTCGGGAAGCCGGGGTTTGGGAGCAGCAATAGCAAAGCACTACACCCAAATCGCCATGAACACCTGCAAGCTGCCCAAGCAGGCACAACAATTGGCTTGGCTAGATCTAGATAGCGAAGCCGGACAGGAATATTGGTTGGCTATGACGCTGGCCGGTGATTATGCAAAAGCCTGTCACGAACGTATTCATGCGAATCTGCTGAAGGCATTGGGGTTAAAATCTCTTGCCATAATTGAGAACCATCACAATTTTGCATGGAAAAAGATGCTTGATGGAAAGGAGGTGATTGTTCACCGCAAGGGCGCAACACCTGCAAGCAAAGGAGAATTGGGAATTATCCCGGGTAGTATGACTACACCAGCCTACATGGTGACAGGGAAAGGTATTACTACAGCTGTGAATTCTGCCTCGCATGGAGCAGGCCGTGCTATGAGCCGCCAAAAAGGCCAAAGATAGTATGACGGTTTCGGCAATGAAGAAACTACTGCTAAATGCTGGCGTAACACTTATCGGCGGTAGCGTAGGGGAAAACCCTTTAGCCTACAATGACATCGAAAAAGTAATTAAGGCACAGAGTGAGCTGGTAGATGTACAGGGGAAATTTACACCTCGTATTGTAAGAATGAATAAAGATTAGTCATGAACAATATTTATTATACAAATCACTTCAGGAAAAGGCCCGGCTGAATGCTGCCGGGTGGTTTTCCGTATCCGTGAAATAATGCTTAAACAAGCTGAAAAACAAGGAATCAGCATTTTAGAGATTGAAAGTAAAAAGCCGACAAAGAAGGAACATTGCTTTCGGTGACTCTTAGTGCTCAAGGCGATAAACTCGAGGAATTTGTCCAGGAATGGAAAGGCACTGTTCAATGGATTGCTCAAAGCCCTTACCGCCCAAATCATAAACGTAAAAACTGGTTTGCGGGCGTTTCAATCTTTGATGTGAAGGAGTTTCCAGAATGGGATCAGAAATACGTAAGAATAGAAACCTGCCGTGCTTCTGGTCCCGGCGGACAAAACGTAAATAAGGTTGAAACTGCGGTTAGAGGCATACATCTTCCTTCCGGTATTCAGGTGTTTACCATGGATACTCGTTCTCAACTTGAGAATAAAAAGCTTTGCCTGGCGAGGCTCGAAGCTAAAGTAATGAGCTAGCAGGCTGAAGAGCTAGCTGACGATCAACAGAAGCAATGGCTAAGTCATCTTTCACTTGGCAGGGGTAATGCAGTAAAAGTATTGAAGGGGAAACTTTGAGATGAGAAAATGAATTAACGACCCTAACGATTGCAGGCGTCTGCACATCGTGATCGGGGGTGATAAACATACCACAAGGCCGCAATATACGGTGGAGCGACTCAATAAAAGGTCCA